>JBELJV010000001.1:10332-28927 GCA_042090165.1 Gammaproteobacteria bacterium | reverse complement strand
TCAGATGGTTCTTCAGGCATTATTTATATGGATCAGATATTCCAATTTTAGATAAAAATTCAATTTCTTCACTTTCCATTAATATAGCATCATTTTCTTCGTCATGCTCATAACCAAGTAAGTGCAAAAGTGAGTGTATCAATAAATGTTTAAAGTGATTAGTAATATTCTTTGAGGATTCTTTTGATTCGTTATTTAAAACTTCATAGCAGATTATAATTTCACCACAACAAGCATTCTGAATGCCCATAGAACTTTCGGCAGGGAAAGAGAGAACATTTGTTTCAGAATCCTTTTTCCTGAATTGATAATTTAAATTTTTTATTTGTTCAGCGGTACAGAAACTTACCTCAACATCAATTTTTTTAACAGAAAAATAAGCGATGAACTCTTCAATATCATTCGGTATGTTGAACAAAATTTGATTATTTGGTGGATTAAAAAAAACTACTTTTCCAGAGTTAGTTGAAATTATCATATGCCTCAACTATTTCCTGAACTAAAGAGTGACGTACAACATCACCTGCACTAAATTTAGTGAATTTGATTGAATCCACATCTTTCAAAACCTCAATTGCATGCTTTAATCCAGAAGTTGCACTTTTCGGCAAATCAATTTGACTTAAGTCGCCATTAACGACAGCTTTTGAACCAAACCCTAATCTTGTAAGAAACATTTTCATTTGCTCTATGGTTGTGTTTTGACCTTCATCCATAATAATAAAGGCCTCGCGCAATGTTCTCCCTCTCATATATGCTAGAGGCGCTATTTCGATAATATCTCTCTCTACTAGCCTATTAACTCTTTCAGCTCCCAGCATGTCATGAAGAGCATCATAGAGTGGCCTTAAGTAAGGATCAATCTTGGAGCTTAAGTCTCCAGGGAGGAAACCAAGCTTTTCACCAGCTTCTACTGCAGGCCTAACAAGCACAATTTTTCTTATTTTTTCTTGAAGCAAATCATCAACAGCACAAGCAACTGCTAAAAATGTTTTACCTGTGCCTGATGGCCCTATCCCAAAAGTAAGATCGCTAGCTTTTATATTATTAAGATACTCATTTTGTTTTTTACCTCTCCCTGAAACGACTACACGTGGTGTCTTGATTTGTGGCGTATCTTTGCTGGAAACATCCTCACCATTAAATTTTGCAGAATGTAAGCTTAAATGGACTAAATCAGGAGTAATTACTACATTATTATCAAGCTTAAGCTTAAGTTCAAAAAGAGCTGAAACTCCAATTTGTACATCATCTTCTTTGCCCGATAGATCGAATTCAGTTCCATTCTGGTTAATCTTTATCTTAAGAGACTTCTCAATTTGCTTTAAATTCTTATTAAATTCGCCACATAACAGAATGAGCCTTTCAGGAGGCATATTGGAAAAGTTAAGCTGATGTTTATACAAATGGTTTAAGTCTGCAAACTTCCTCGGAGTGAGTTAGGTAAAACCTCATTAATTTGAATATTAACCAATTGCCCAACCAAATTAAATGAGTTCGATTCAAAATTTACAACCCTGTTACATTCAGTTCTTGCTTGAAGCTGATTTTCGTGTTTTTTTGCCTTGCCTATGACCATACAATTTTGAACTGTACCACCAAGCTCAATGCTTCTTTCTCTTGAATATTGATTTAATAGATCTTGCAATTCTTTGAGTCTGTTTTGTTTTTCAGATTTTGAAAGCTCTTGCTTCATTTTAGCTGCTGGAGTCCCAGGTCTAGGGCTGAATATGAAGGAGTAAGACTTATCAAACTTTACCTCTTCCACTAATTCTAAGGTTTTTTGAAAATCTTTTTTTGTCTCACCAGGGAACCCAACAATAAAATCCGATGAGATTGGGATATTTGAACGTATTTTTCTAATATCTGATACGATCTTTAAATAGCTCTCTTTTGTATAGTCTCTCTTCATGTTAGTTAAAATTTTATTAGATCCAGATTGCACAGGAAGATGAAAGTGGTTTACAAGCTCAGGGACTGCTCTGAAACAGTCAAGTAGATTTTGATCAACATCATTTGGGTGAGAAGTTGTAAATCTAATACGTTTGATCTGTTCAAATTCAGAAATAATCTGAATTAGATCACCAAGCCTTAACTGTCTGCCTCCCCAAACAGCAGTATATGCATTTACATTTTGTCCTAATAAAATGATTTCTGTTGCTCCATTTTTTATTAAATTTACAAGCTCTAATAGGATGCTATCTAATGTTCGGCTTACTTCTTCACCACGGGTATATGGAACAACACAATAAGTACAATATTTTGAGCAGCCTTCCATAATTGATAAAGGTGCAGAGTTTTGGGTGCGCATTGTATCAGGCAGATGATCAAACTTTTTTATCTCATCAAATGTAGTCTCTACTACTGGAATTTTTGAGGATTTCTCCAATAGATCATTTGTTTTATGCAGATCCTGAGGGCCAAAAACAACATTTACAAATGGTGCTCTTTTGAAGATATTTTTTCCTTCTTGGGCAGCAACACAACCAGCAACACCTATTTTTAAGTCTTTGTTTTTCTCTTTAAATTTTCTTATTCGGCCTAACTCGTGGAATACTTTTTCTTCAGCTTTCTCTCTTATAGAGCATGTGTTCAGAATTACAATGTCAGCATCGGCAGGCTTATCTATTAACTCTATTTTTTCCTTTGACTGAAGTACATCAATTATTTTGCCTGAGTCATACTCATTCATTTGGCAACCATATGTTTTTATATAAAGCTTTTTAGACATTTTTTATATTATATTATCTCAGCACCAATTTACGGTGAAAAATTTTAACCAACTTCATAAATTTGTAACAAAAAAATTTTAGTATTAGGTGTGAATAGAAGAAGTTTTTTAAAATTAATTGCATTTACAACAATTTTTTTAAGTTTCAACTTAGTTTCTAAATCAAACAGAATAGTAAGGTTTAAGCATGGAATTGCAAGTGGGGATCCTACGCCTGAAAAAGTAATTTTATGGACGCGAGTGTCATCAAATTCTGACAATAGTGTTTTAGTGTTTTATGAGATTTCTAACACCGTGGATTTTAAAACTATTATTGCATCTGGGAAACAATATGCAGACAGAAGAAAAGATTTTACCGTAAAAGTAGATGCAAAAATTCCAAAAAGATTTAGAGGCCAAAAAGTTTTTTATCGGTTTAAAGCAGAAGGAGTTTATTCTCAAATTGGAACGACTCTTACCTTACCAAAAGATGTAGAAAATTTTAAAATTGCTGTTTTTAGTTGCTCAAATTATCCTGCTGGATATTTTAACGCATACAATTCTGCTTCAAATGATGAATCTATAGATCTGGCTGTTCATTTAGGAGACTATTTGTACGAGTATAAGCAGGGGGAATATGCTACAGAGAACGCGATTCGCCTCAATAGGCAGCCAATCCCCAATAAAGAAATAGTATCTCTTAGTGACTACCGCCTAAGGCATGCACAATATAAATCAGATGTTGATTTGCAGAAATTACACTCTAGTATGCCTGTATTATGTGCATGGGATGATCATGAAATTACCAACGATGCATGGAAGCATAATGCAGAAAATCATCAAATTAACGAAGGATCTTTTAGCATCAGAAAAAGAAATGCTGTTAAAGCTTATTATGAGTGGATGCCTGTGCGAGAGCCAAAAATCCCTTACAACAATTGGAAAAGATATAAGATTGGTAAGCTAATTGATTTAAAACTACTCGAAACGCGTATTTCTTCAAGATCTAAACAAGTTAACTTAAACGACCACGTTTCAGATGACGGAAATTTTCAAAAAGATGCTTTTTTTAAAGAATTAAATAATGAGCAAAGAAGCTTATTAGGAAATCAACAATTAAATTTTATCAAAGAGAATGATCATGATGAACAAACCTGGAATCTATATGCACAACAAGTATTATTAGCAAGTTTAAAACTTCCAACTATACCTAATTATATTATTGATGCACTTCCAGACTACCAGAGCTATTACAAAACAGTAATAAATGAAGACTTGCCTTATAACCTTGATGCCTGGGATGGATATCCTGCTGAAAGAAAACGGTTTTTAAATACAGTTCGATCTATTTCAAATAAAAATATTTTTATTGCAGGAGATACACATAATTGTTGGGCAAATAACATCTATGAAGGTGAAAATTTTATTGGTGCTGAGCTTGGCACTCCTTCTGTTACATCCCCTGGAGCATCTGAAAATTTCAATGGATTAATTCCCAATAATGTCCTGGAAAATTCAATGTTGATGAAAAATAAAAATTTAAAATGGACAAATCTAGTTGATCGAGGCTATCTCACAATAGATTTCACAAAAGAAATTGCTAGAGCAGAATTCATTGCTATTGATAATATCCTTTCAAAAAACTATAAAACAAAAGTATTGAAAAGAATTGAAATTTCTCCTGATAAGAATCTTACTTAAAAAAATTTTCTCTATAGAATTTAAGCTCATTTACAGATTCTTTAATGTCATCCAAAGCGCGATGAGTAGAGGTTTTTTTAAATTCTTTTGCCTCTGGGTGCCAGCGCTTAATCACTTCTTTAAATGAACTGACATCGATGTGTCTATAATGAAAAAAATTGGCAAGTTTTGGCATATGTTTGATCATGAAGCGCCTGTCATGTGAAACACTGCTGCCACATAAAGGGGATTGATGCTGTTTTAGATATTTTTTAAAAAATTCTAGCGTTTGCGATTCAGCACTAGGTAAAGAGATATTGCTAGTTTTCACTTTTTCAACGAGCCCAGTAGATGTGTGTTGATTAACATTCCAATCATTCATCAAGCTTAGAATTTCATTAGTTTGATAGATTGCAATTTCTGGGCCCTCTTCAATAATATTTAGATTAGAGTCAGTCACTAGAGTGGCAATTTCAATAATATGATGTTTTTCAGGATCAAGTCCTGTCATCTCAAGATCTATCCATGCTAGTAAATTAGATTTTGTCATTTATACTTTTTTATTCATCACAATAATACTATATGAGTAAAGAAGATAATCAAAAAGTCTACTTTGGAGACAAAAAAGTTGAGAAACTTGAGAAAAAAGAAGGTGTTGAGTCTATATTCTCAAAAGTTTCGGATAATTATGATTTGATGAATGATCTTATGTCAGTTGGAACTCATCGAATATGGAAAAGGCATTTTGTTGATACAGCAGGCATTCAAAAAGACGATATTATTCTAGATTTAGCTGCAGGCACTGGAGATATTGCAAAAAAGCTAACCAAATTTGTATCGAATAAGACAATTCACTTATGCGACCAAAATAAAGAAATGATAGATAAAGCCGTAGAAAGATCACTCGACGAGGGCTTTTATAATAAATGTAACTTCGCTGTTTCTAGTGCTGAAAATCTTCCTTACGAAGATAATTATTTTAACCATGTGTTTATATCTTTTGGATTTAGAAACTTTTCTGACAAAAATCAGAGCCTTAAAGAGATAAACAGAGTTTTAAAACCGGGAGGGAAGTTACATATTTTAGAGTTTTCAAGAACCGACGGAGAAATGTTTACAAAAATATATGATTTTTTTAGTTTTAATATAATTCCAAAAATTGGGGATCTTGTTTCTAATGATGCAGATAGTTATGAGTACCTGGTTAAATCAATCAGAACACACGAATCTCAGGAACAGTTATGTAATATGCTTGATTCTAATGGTTTTCAAAACACAAAATTTACCAATCTTTTCAAAGGCATTGTGGCCATTCATCAAGGTGAAAAATGAAGATTTTCAGACTTATTCAAGTTTTCTTGGCACTAAGAAAATCTGGTATTTTTTATTACTTCATAGATTCATTTAATCCATTATTAAAGCCATTTTCAAAGCCTAAAAATATTCCATTTAAATTCAAAGAAGCTCTAGAGGGTTTGGGTCCAATGTTTATTAAGCTTGGGCAATTACTATCAACTCGAACTGATATTTTTGATTATGAAGTATCGAAAGAGCTTAATAAGTTAACAGATAATTGTGCACCTGTAGATTTTAGCTATATTTCTGATCTGATTAATAAAGAACTTGGAGCTAGGGCTAAGGAGATTTTAAAAAATATTGAGGTCACTCCATTAGCATCTGCATCATTAGCACAAGTACATCGACTAAGAGTTGATGAAGAAGAGCTAGTTATAAAAGTTCAAAGACCCGAACTCTTTCAACAAATAAAAAATGATCTAGCAGCAATTAAGGATGGGGTAAAAATACTTAGGTTATTTTACAAAGGTTACCCGCGGATTAACCTAATGAATCTTGCTTTAGATTATGAAAATGTGCTTCTTAATGAGCTAGATTTTAGAATTGAAGCAGCCAATGCCAAGAAAACATTTGAAAATTTTCAGAACAACGACCTTCTGTATGTTCCGAAGATTTTTGATGAATATACAACAAAAAAAATCTTAGTGATGGAATACATAGATGGCATACCTGTTACTGATGTTAATCAAATGACTCATAAAGGCTTAGATTTAAAAAAATTATCTGAAAATGGCGTCCAAATATTTTTAAAGCAGGTTTTCGATGATAACTTCTTTCATGCTGATATGCATCCAGGCAATATTTTTGCATCAAAAGAAAATCCTGCTTCGCCAAGTTACTATGCTGTTGACTATGCTATCTGTGGCTCTCTAACGGAATCAAATCAAATTCTATTAGCTCAAATGATTTCTTGTCTTACAGAGCGTGATTTTTATTCATTAGCGCAATTATTTATCTTTGCTGAATGGGTTGATGAGAACACTAAAGCTGAAGAGCTTGAATCAGTACTTCGGGCAAATTGCGAGTCATTATTAGATAGACCATTATCTGAAATATTATTTGGAGAGCTGCTTTTAAGTTTATTTGAAGCAATGAGAAAGTTTGATCTTTATCTAGATAATGATCTTATGTTACTTGTAAAAACTTTAATTCATATTGAAGGCATGGGAAGACAAATTTATCCTGACTTAGACTTTTGGCATGTCGCTACACCATTTCTATCTAATTGGATCAAAGAAAAATACAGTGTTAAAGGATTGGTTAGCTATCTTGTATCAAAAAAACATATACTTACATATATGATTCTCAAGAAAATTGAAGACAGTAAACAGCAATTTTCTGATTGGGAAGGAGAATATAAATGAGCATTGGTTTAACACAGATATTAGTTGTACTTGTAATTGTTTTGCTTCTTTTTGGTTCAAAAAGGATACGAAGTCTAGGTTCAGATTTAGGTAAAGCATTCACTGGTTTTAAAAAAGAAATAAAAAACAATGATCCAGATAGGGATTCCTGAGTTATTAATACTAATACTCGTTATTTTTTTCGCTTTTAACCCAAAAGATATCCAGAAAAATATCAAACAATTCTTAAAAATCTTTTTTGATACAAAAAAATTTGTTGATGATACAAAAGATGACCTTAAGCAGCAGTTAAAAATAGATGAACTTACACAAGATCTTCATAATGAGGAAAAAATGAAAGAGTTTGAGAGGGACAAGAATGTCTGATGGTCTTGAAAGTCATTTTCTTGAATTAAAACGACGGTTGATAAAGTCAGTAATTTTTTTTGTAGTAGCTTTTTGCTGCTTGTATCCATTCAATAATACTTTCTTTAATCTTCTTTCAGGCTATATTTTTATAATCCCAGATTTTGAACTTATTGCAGTTGAAGTTGCCTCTCCCTTTTTGGTACCTTTAAGGCTTACAGCTTTTTTAGCTTTACTGCTATCTATGCCTTTTCTTATTTTTCAACTATTTATGTTTATGGCGCCAGGTTTATATGAAAATGAAAAAAATATAGTTTTATCAAGATCTACTATTGGCACTTTTTTATTTTTTTTAGGCGTAATATTTTGTACCGCAATTGTTTTGCCCAATGTGTTCAATTTTTTTCAAACCATAGGTCCTGACTCAATTAATATTTCAACTGATATTTCTAAGTTTCTAAGCTTTGTCCTTGGGCTAGCTATCGCTTTTGGTTTAGGTTTTCAAATACCAATCATCATTAACGCAATAATTTCTTTAGGTGTTGCAACAAAAAATGATTTAAAAAATCTACGTGGAATTTTCTTGGTTATTTGCTTTACGTTTGGGATGATCTTTACTCCACCAGACGTTATCTCTCAGTTTCTATTAGCAGTACCCATGTATTTTTTATTTGAATTAGGTCTAATATTTTCAAATGATAAAAAAACGCAATCCAATAGCAAAAGATCTTAAATCCCCTAAGTATAAAATGCGTGTTACACGCGACAAAAAGAAATATAGCAGAAAAAAGAAACAAATAGATCAAGATTAGCGTCGGTTGACACAATCAAATGAAACATATATATTACATTTATGTGACAATTATGTTACATAAGGGAGAAGATATGCAAATTTTAGCATTATTAATACTATCCATAAGCGCTATGAATCTAGCTTCTTTTATTGATGATGAATCTATTTTTGATCAAATGAATGATGTTATTTTGATTGAAGATAGTGTTTTGGTTAAATCAAAATGCCCGCCGACTACCTCGGGTTGTTTGGTAAATTCACAAGATGGTGAGCTTTTTATATATATCACTAATACCATATCAAAGTCATTACATGATGTATCGTTATTTGGTTTGATGTTCGATGCTTATCAGTTTCAAGAGACAGGCAAAATCAATACTCTCAAAACTTGTCGTATGAAGCTTGCTTATGCAAAAAATAATAACTATCTTAACGCGGTACATTCTCTTGAAAGAGAGTGTTAAATCTGGTGCAGGCGAAAGCCTGCATAGGTTCAATGTTCCTTATTCTTGATTAGATCTTCAACTATGGATGGGTCAGCCAAAGTAGTTGTGTCTCCTAAATTTTCAACATCGTCATTGGCAATTTTTCTTAGGATCCTTCGCATAATTTTGCCAGATCTAGTTTTTGGCAAATCTCTAGTTATTTGAATTATTTCTGGTTTAGCGATTTTTCCAATTACGCATGAAACCGCATCTATCATTTCTGTTATCAGCTCATTATGATTTTTTGATGTCTCTTTTAAAATGACAAAGGCATATATAGCTTGGCCTTTTATTTCATGCTCTATTCCTACTACCGCTGCTTCAGCTACTGCATTATGTGTTACCAGAGCACTCTCAACTTCTGCTGTACCAATTCGATGACCAGAAACATTCAACACATCATCAACTCTGCCTGTTACCCAGTAATAGCCATCTTCATCTCTTGATGCGCCATCACCTGTGAAGTATCTATCTATGTATTGAGAGAAGTAAGTTGAAATCATTCTGTCATGGTCGCCATATACTGTTCTTATTTGACTAGGCCATGAAACATCAATGCACAAGTTACCTTTGTTTTTCCCTTGAAGCTGCTCTCCCTCTAAGTTTACAAGTGATGGAATAACACCAAGAAAAGGCAACGTTGCAGATCCAGGTTTTTTGGGTGTTATTCCTGCTATTGGGGCAATCAGCACCGAACCCGTTTCTGTCTGCCACCAAGTATCTACTACCTCACATTTAGAATTACCAACTTTATCAAAATACCATTCCCAAACTTCAGGATTAATTGGCTCACCTACTGTACCCAATACCTTTAATGACTCTCTTGATGAGCTTTCAAGATATTCATCACCAGCAGCAATCAAAGCCCTTATTGCAGTTGGTGCAGTGTAAAAAATATTTACAGAGTGTTTGTCGCAGACCTCCCAAAATCGTGAAAAATCTGGATAACTTGGAACTCCCTCAAACATGAGTGTTGTTGCTCCATTTGAAAGAGGGCCATAAAGTATATATGTATGGCCAGTAATCCAGCCAACATCTGCAGTACACCAATGCACATCGCCATCTTCATAACCAAATATATATTTAAAAGAAAGATGTGCTCCTAACAGATATCCGCCTGTGGTATGCAATACCCCTTTGGGTTTTCCAGTTGAACCAGATGTATAAAGAATAAAAGAAGGGTCCTCTGCATCCATTGGCTCACATTCACAAATAGTTGGTTGGTTTGCCACTAAATCTTCATACCAAATATCTCTATCATCATTCCAATCGACAGTGCCATTGGTATATTTCACAACAACACATTTTTTTACATTGGGGCACTGAGCTAGAGCAATATCAACACTACTTTTTAAAGGAATAATCCTGCCTCCCCTTGTGCCTTCATCAGCCGTGACAATAAACTGACAATTAGAATCAAGAATTCGAGATTTTATTGCCTCCGGAGAAAACCCGCCAAAAACAACAGAATGAATTGCCCCAATTCGCATACATGCAAACATTGCAAATGCTGCTTCAGGCATCATTGGCATGTAGATGCATACCCTATCTCCTTTCGAAACACCTATTTCTTTTAAACCGTTAGCAAGTTTTGAAACCTTTTCTTGTAAGGTTTGGAATGAAATATGCTCGGATTGATCTTGTTGATCCCCCTGCCAGATAATTGCAGTTTTGTTTGGTGTTTTTTCAGCATGCCTATCAATACAGTTGTAAGAAATATTTATTTTTCCATCACCAAACCATTTTGGCACTGTAAAAGTTCCTTCATTTGATCTGGTAGGCTCATGGAACCAACTTAGCTCTTGTTTAGCTTTATTTAGGAAATATTTAGGATCAGAAATTGACCGCTGATATTCATCTTTAAATGCTGCTAGATCCTTGAAGTGTGGATTTTTAAAAGATGTATTATCAAACCTCGACATTCTTATCTATGCTTTCAATTAACTCTTCAATATTATTGCATACATAAAAATTATTGGGGTCTCTACTTACGTACCCTTTGCTAATAGCAGTATCAAGCCAATCTAATATAGGTGTCCAATATCCCTCAATGTTAAGAATAAATACCTGTTTATGAGACATGCCTAATGAAACTAAGTTGAGAATATCAAGTAGCTCGTCCAAAGTTCCAAGACCACCTGGAAAGATTATGAAGAAGTCCGAATTATCCATTAGAAGTTGTTTTCTTTCACTAAATTGGGTGACAACTTCCAATTTATTTAAGTTTTCTGGTGTGTAGCCTTTTTTATGAAAAATATCACACGTATAGCCTTCTACATAGCCATTATTTTTTATGAATTTTTGGGAGATCTTGCCCATTAGCCCAAGCTTTCCACCTCCATACACAAGACCAATGTTTTTTGAAACAAGAAACCCAGCTATTGTTTCAAGCTGAGTTTCAACGTTTATTCCTTTATCGGTAGATGCTAAGAAGAAGCAAGCCTTCTTCATTTGACTATAGGATCAAGCTCTCCTGAATTGTACCTATCAGTCATATCAAAAAGAGATATAGGTTTAATCTTTGCTGCGTTACCACTGCATCCAAATGCTTCGTACCTATCAATGCAAATCTTTTTCATAGCATCCACTGTTTTACCAAGATATTTTCTTGGATCAAATTCACTTTTGTTTTCAGCCATGAATTTTCTAATTGTTGCAGTTGAGGCAAGCCTTAAATCTGTATCAATATTTACTTTTCGCACACCATTTTTTATTCCTTCTTGAATTTCTTCTACTGGTACGCCATATGTCTCAGGAATTTCACCTCCAAATTCATTAATGATTTCCAATTGGTCTTGAGGAACACTTGATGAGCCATGCATCACAAGGTGTGTGTTTGGAATTCTTTCATGAAGCTCTTTAACTCTCTTCATAGAAAGAATATCTCCTGTTGGTGGTCTAGTAAATTTATAAGCTCCATGAGAGGTGCCTATTGCAATAGCTAATGCATCTACTCCGGTATCTTTAACAAATGACGCTGCTTCGTCTGGGTCAGTGAGGAGCATATCTTCGCTTAAAACTCCTTCAGCTCCACTCCCATCCTCTTCTCCAGCCATACCTGTTTCTAAAGATCCTAAGCATCCAAGCTCTCCTTCGACTGAAACTCCACATGCATGAGCCATATCAACTGTTCGTTTTGTAACATCAACATTGTATTCATACGAAGCTGGAGTTTTCATATCAGCCATTAAAGAACCATCCATCATTACGGATGAAAAGCCAAGCTGGATTGATCTCTGACATACGTCAGGCGATGCACCATGATCCTGGTGCATAACTACAGGAATATGTGGAAATTCTTCCATTGCAGCAAGTATGAGATGTCGTAAAAATGTTGGCCCCGCATATTTCCTAGCACCCGCAGAAGCTTGGCAAATTACTGGACTATTTGTCTCATTTGCTGCTTCCATGATAGCTCTCATTTGCTCTAAATTATTTACATTAAATGCTGGAACGCCATAGTCGTTCTCAGCCGCGTGATCGAGTAATTGTCTAAGTGATATTAGGGACATGGAGCTATTTTACATCTAATGCCTCAATAGAAGGAAGGGTTGATCCACTTAAATACTCCAAAAAAGCCCCTCCTGCTGTTGAAACATAATGAAAATTACTCATATTTGAAAATTTATTAATTGCAAAAATTGTTTCTCCGCCACCAGCGATAACATTTGAATTAGATTCAGCCAGATATAAGACAAGATCTCTAGTGCCTTTTGCAAAAAGATCATTTTCAAAAATACCTAAAGGCCCATTCCAGATAATCATTTCCTGAGCAGCTGATTCCATTTCTTCTCTATTGAACTCTATATCTAAGATCATATCTTCAGGCATAACATTATTTACAGACACACAGCTCACCTCATCAGAATCAAGGCTGTTAGCAACATAAACCTCATTAGGTAAGATGATCTTATTTGTTGACAACATCTCTGAGGCTGTCTGAACCATATCATCTTCACATAGTGAGTTGCCTACTTCGTGTCCTGCTGCTTTTAAAAATGTATTTGCTATACCACCGCCAACCATAACTTTTTGTGATTTAAGCAATAGGTTCTTAATGACTTCAAGCTTGGTTGAAACTTTTGCTCCACCCACAACACTCACCAGGCTACCTTTGTGTTCAAGCGCAGAGTTTATGTTTAACACCTCGTTTGCAAACAATAGCCCTGCACAAGATTGCTCAGATTTAAGAATAGCTCCATAAGTGCTAGCTGATTTTCTATGTGCGGTGGCAAAGGCATCCATTACATAGACTTCAAAAGAGCTTGCAATCAGATTTGATAAAGAATCGTCATTTCCACTCTCTCCAACTAAGAATCTAGAATTTTCAACCATGCATAGTCCATCTGGAACCTGGTCAAAATTTGAAATAAATTGAATATCTCTGTTAAGAGCCTTACAAAACCAATCGCATACAGGCTTTAATGATAGCTCAGAACTGTAGACGCCTTCATCAGGACGACCAAAATGACTAATAATAGTTACTGACTCTGTTTCATTTAGAGCATATTGAATTGTTGGCAGTGCGGCTTTAAGCCTCTCATCGCTTTGAATCTCACCATTTTTAACAGGCACATTGAGATCAAGCCTGATCCCAACCTTTTTATTAGAAAGGTCAATGTCTGATAGGAGTTTCATATTATTTCTTTTACCTTTTGCGCGACTTTATCAGGGCTAAAGCCAAAATGATCAAGTAAAACATCTCCTTTGCCTGATTCGCCAAAAGAAGAAATTCCAATGACATTGTTTGTATGCTCATACCAAGACATTGGATGAGAACATTCGATCACAATGTTGGTCTTATTGTTATCAAAAATTTTGTTATAAGCTTGCTTGTTTATCTTTAGAGTCTCAATACAAGGGACACTTGCAACACTGCATAATATATCTTCCTTCATAAGCATCTCTGCAGCAGCTATTGCTGTTGCTACCTCTGATCCTGTTGCAATTAAATTAATTTTTGCCTCATCTCTTTTTTCAACAAAATAACCGCCTAAACAGATTTCACTTATATTTGGGTTGTTAAAATAGTTGAGATTTTGTCTTGAGAGAATTAATGATGATGGCCCATCTTTGCGTTTAACAGATGATTGCCAAGCTATTGCTGTTTCAAGTAAATTTGCTGGACGCCATGTATGCATATTTGGCGTAGCTCTAAGTGTTGTAAGGTGTTCAATTGGTTGGTGTGTTGGGCCGTCTTCTCCCAAAGCCACTGAGTCATGAGAGAATACATAAATCGTTCTAATTCCCATCAGAGCCGACATCCTTACAGCATTACGACCGTAGTCCATAAACACTAGAAAGGTTCCTGCATATGGGATTATTCCCCCATGCAATGCCATGCCATTCATCACAGCATTCATACCAAACTCTCGCACGCCGTAATAGATGTAGTTTCCAGAAAAATCATCAGAAAGCGCAACAGAAGCTTTTGTATTGGTATTGTTTGAGCCAGTCAAGTCAGCTGAACCACCAATCATTTCTGGCAATAATTCTGTTATCCTTTCCAAAACAATTTGAGAAGCTTTTCTTGATGCAACTGAATCAGTGTTTAAGCTTAGCTCATCCAAAAACGCATCAAATTTTTTATCAAAGTCTTTGGGCAGCTCGTTGTTTACAAGCCTATCAAACAATTCTGCTTTGCTCGGATTAGCATTCCTTAACTCAGCACATTTTTCTTCCCAATCCAGCTCAAGCTGCTTACCTTTTTCTACAGCATTCCAGTCTTTATAAATTTCATCAGGAATTTCGAAAGGCTCGTAATCCCAGTTAAGATTGGATCTTAATTTTGACAATATTTCGGCACCAAGAGGAGCGCCATGAGAAGATGCACTATCTTGCTTACTTTCAGCACCATAACCAATGGAGGTTTTACAAACGATCATTGTTGGTTTTGTTGATTCTTTTGCTTGCTCTATAGCTTGATTAATTGCATAACGATCATGCCCATCAACTTTATCAATTACGTTCCAGTTATATGATTTGCATCTAAGAGCAATATCGTCTTGGTACCATGAATCTATTTCTCCATCAATTGATATTCCATTGCTGTCATAAAAGCAGATCAGTTTATTTAGTTTTAAAACCCCTGCTAAAGACATTGCCTCATGAGATATTCCTTCCATTAGACAACCATCACCCAAGAAGCAATATGTAAAATGATCAATTACTTTCACATGTTCAGAGTTAATTTTTGATGCAAGATTTTTTTCTGCAATAGCCAAGCCTACTGCATTAGCTATGCCCTGTCCTAATGGCCCCGTAGTAGTTTCAACTCCAGCTGTTATGCCATACTCAGGATGTCCAGGAGTTTTAGACCCAAGCTGTCTGAAGTCTTTTAAGTCCTTAATACTAAGATCGTACCCACTAAGATGAAGCAAACTGTAAAGAAGCATTGAACCATGTCCATTTGACAAAACAAATCGATCCCTATTAAACCAATTTGGATTTGAGGGTGAGTGGTTTAGATGATCACGCCATAATACTTCTGCAATATCAGCCATACCTAATGGCATACCAGGATGTCCAGAATTAGCCCTTTCTACACTATCAGCAGATAAAAAACGAAGAGCATTAACTGTATTATTTGTAATCAATTTAGAGTATTTGTTATCACAATTATATAATTCAATTTAGGCTTTTAGTCATAATATTAAATTTATCTACAGGAAAATAATTGAAAACGATCACATTCAACAAAATGCATGCAAATGGTAATGATTTTTTGATTACCAATGATCGAGAAATTCTTAGCCAACCAATTCAAAAGCTTTCTAACAGAAAAACAGGAGTTGGGTTTGATCAGCTGCTTTTCTTTGACAAAGAAATACAGTCTGTGCAAATTTTTAATGCCGATGGATCAAAAGCAAAGAGTTGTTTCAATGGTCTGCGATGTGTTGCAAAACTATATGATTTAAATAACTTTCAACTAGAACTGTTTGGGAGAAGTCTTATTTTAAATTCTGATGGTTCGGTTCAATCAAAACACCCAGTCATCTTACATGATGACACCTTTGCATATCTTGATATAGGCAATAAGCATGTCGTTGTGCATGTTAAAGACATACATAATGCCAACCTAGTTGTGCTTTATGATAAGTATCAAGAAAATGTAAAAACTTTGAAATTAGATACAGATTTTAATCTTAATGTTTATGAAGAAGTAAATAATTACTATCAGATAAGAACCCTTGAAAATGGGGTTGGTGAAACCTTGTCTTGTGGCACTGGAACTTCAGCAACTGCATTCATGCTTTATAAGCAACTAGATAAGAAAACGATAAAATTTTTATCTAAAGGCGGTGAAACAACAATAAATATTTGTAATGATTATTTAATCTCAAAAGCAAAAGCTGAAATTTCTTTTCAAGGAGAGCTCTCAGGTGGATGAATTAAAACAGCAACTATCTCAATTTCTAAAAGTTAAGAACTATTCTGTCCACACTATTACAAACTACCAAAGAGACATTTCAAGATTTTTAAATTTCATAGATTCACAAGGGTTAAATTTTAAACAACTAGCAACAAACCAAATCTCTCAGTGGATAATTTTTTTACGAAAGCTTGGATTGGGCAATCGCTCAATTCAAAGGAATATTTCATCTTTAAAAAACTTCTATCAATATATGTTTAAAAATGGTTTTTTATCATCCAATCCATTTGAAGGTGTTGTGGCTCCAAAAATTAATGACTCCTTACCAAAAGCACTCAGCCCAGAAGATGTTAACAAATTGCTCTCATTTGAACCAAAAACTATTTTTGATTACAGAGATAAGGCTTTTTTAGAACTACTCTACTCCTCTGGCCTTCGTGTTTCAGAAGCGATAAATGTAAACCTTTCTTCGTTTGAATCAGACTTCACTTTTATTCGTGTAGTTGGAAAGGGCAATAAAGAGAGAATGTTGCCTGTTGGAAAGTATGCAAAATATGCCATTCAAAAATGGCTAGATATTAAGGATATTTCTGCAGATAAAGATGTTCTGTTTACTAATAAGTTTGGCAAGCGTATTACAGCAAGAGCAATGCAAGAACGTCTTTATAACTTGTCGTTACGACAAGGAATGTCGCCAGTAAATCCTCACATGCTTAGACATAGTTTTGCGACTCATTTGTTAGAATCAAGTGGAGATTTACGATCCATTCAAGAAATGCTTGGCCATAGCAGCTTGAGCACAACTCAAATTTATACTAAATTAAACTTCCAACAGTTAGCAAAAATTTACGACAACTCACACCCTCATGCCAAGAAAGAAAATTAAACTTATCACCCTAGATTTAGACGATACTGTTTGGCCAAATCATAAAGTTATTCTTGATGCTGAAAAAACCTTATGGACGTATGTAAAAAATAAAACTACTAGCTTAGATGAGGGGTTTGGTGAAAAAGAAATAAATAAAATTAGGCTAGAGCTTCTTGAACAAGACCCGTTAATTAAATTTGATTTAACAAGGTTTAGGAAAAAAATTGTACGAGAGATCTTTTTACAGAATGGCAAAGATGATGCTGAGGCAAATTATTATAGCAACGAAGCTTTTTCAGAATTCTTTAAAGTAAGAAATAAGGTACACCTCTATAAAGATGCAAAATTAGGTTTAGAGAGGCTAAGCCGAAAAACTATGGTTGGGTCATTATCAAATGGCAATGCTGATCTTAGCATTATAGGAATTTCTAGTTATTTTTCTTTTAGCGTTATTTCAAGTGACGTAAATAGTAATAAGCCGTCACCAGGTCATTTCCTAAAAGCTCTTGAGATAGCAAGATGTGATGCTAGTGAAGCCCTGCATATTGGAGACTGTCCAGTAAATGATGTTGGTGGAGCAAGAAATTGTAATTTTAATACCATATGGTTTAATTGTGATAGAAAAAAATGGGATGAGATATTCCCTTGTGAGCTTCAAGCCAAAAACTGGAAAGAGCTCAATGAAATAATAAATAAAAATTTTTTATTGGAGAAAAATAATGTTTAATCCATTTGGAATGGGAAAAGATTTGAAGGGCATGGAAAAAATGGTAAAGCCTGCGCTTGAAAAATTCATGAAAGAATCAGGTTTTGTTAAACAAGATGTTTTAGACAAAGCTCTTGAAAGAATTGAATCCCTTGAAAGGAAAGTATCTGACTTAGAAAGAAGATTTTAATTGACAGTCAGACTATCAAGCATGTACTGAACTGATCTTTCGATCTCTTCAAGCGAACAGTCCATGCAAAGCCCCTTAGCAGGCATAGCATTATATCCGTTGTATGCATTGTTGGTTAAAGTCTCTAACCCTTTCTCTAGCCTGCCTTCCCACTGCGCTTGGTTTGCAAGCATAGGTGCTCCTGCTAACCCTGCCGTATGACAAGCAGCACAACCAAGATTATAGACAGCTTCTCCTGTTCTTCCTGCAGCCACGGACTCAGATGCATCGGGATCAGATGACATGGTTACCATTGGTTTGTTTTTTAACAAACCTAATCTTTTTCTAACCTCGTCTTCGTAGGTGTCTGATAGAAACTCTTGAGAGAAAAGTAAAACCAATAGTGTGCTAATAAGTTTTTTCATTGCTTTAATTTATTGTTCCAATTTTAAATAATTCAACCTACCTATCGTAAAGATAAAACATATTTTGAATGTTTAGTTCCTTATCTCTGGTTCTATTTAATTTATATTTACCATTAATGACAATTGTTGGCACTCCACTAAGCACTCCTGAGTTGCGTAGGCTACTGGCCAATCGAGTAGCATTTTTTGCCTTAATACCAATACTAAATGAGCTATACGTGGTCATAAACTTTTCTTCGTCATACCCATATTTTCTGGCAAATGATCGTATATCTCTGCTTGATCTTATTGGCTTTCTGTCGATCTGGTAATACTTATAAAC
>JBELJV010000001.1:0-10232 GCA_042090165.1 Gammaproteobacteria bacterium | reverse complement strand
GTATATCTCTGCTTGATCTTATTGGCTTTCTGTCGATCTGGTAATACTTATAAACATTCATATGGCCTTCATCTCCCAAACCCAATGCTTGAATAGTGTAATAAAGCCTAGCAAGCATTTCACCGCCAGCTGGTATTTGATTGATAATTATGTCTGGTCTTCTTTTTTTCATCTCTAGCACTGTTTGCTCGAAACCGTAACAAGCCGGACACCAGTAGCCGAATACTTCAGTAATACCTGGTTCAGTAATTAAGCCTTCTGGGATTCTTTCGTAATCTCTGCCTGCCTGAGGTTGTGCAAATATTGAGCCTGCAGCAAATAGTAAGAACGCTAATTTAGCTAAATGTAAAAGTATTGAGTTATTCATGAGTGAATGATTATATAACAACTTATATATAATTAAATCTATGAAAGCTAAATTTAATTTCCTTCCTTTGGCCTTTTTTACTAGTGCTGCACAGTATGATCAATGTCCAGATGGGCAATTTAAAGAAATAGCTTTTGTTGGCGCATCAAACGCAGGCAAATCTTCAGCAATTAACGCTCTTTCTAATAATAATAAGCTTGCAAAAATAAGCAAAACTCCCGGGAAAACTAAATTGTTTAATTTTTTTAAATGTGGGAAAGGTTATATCGTCGATTTTCCAGGCTATGGGTTCTCAAAAGCATCAAAAACTCAAAAAAAACAATGGTTTAAAGAGATCCCACAATATTTTGAGAAAAGAGAAAATCTTGAGCACGTTATTCTTTTCACAGATGCCAGACATCCAATGAGAGATCAGGATGTTGGTATGGCCGAAATGCTATTTGATTTAAATATTCCATTTACAATTGTTTTAACGAAATCAGATAAACTTAAGGACAAAGACAGACAGCAATTAGTTAAAAGTTTTGAGGAGATTTACCCAGAATTTACGCTTTTTTCAATAGATGACAAAGAAAGCATTGCCTCACTAGGCAAATTTATTAATGGGCTTCTCTCCAATTAGAGCCAAAACCATACTCTGCTTTTAAGGGCACATTTATTTCTGTTGATTGTTCCATTAATTTAATTATTGGTTCAATATTTTCTTCTCCATAAGAGTCTGGAACCTCAAAAATTAATTCATCATGTACTTGTAGTATCATCTTTATCTCTTGATTGTTCCCTTCAATCCATTTTGCAATTTTGATCATCGCAATTTTAATAATGTCAGCCGCACTTCCCTGCAATGGTCCATTAATAGCCGCTCGCTCAGACGCTTGTCTCATTAAATAGTTCGATGACTCTATGTTGGGCACATGTATTTTTCTTCCATGCAACGTCTCTACATATTTCTTGCCCTTTGCATCCTCTACAATATTCTTCATAAAAGCACTAACACCTGAGTATCGATCAAAATAATTTTCCAGAAATATATCAGCCTCAGCTCGCGTGACTGAAAGTTGATTAGAAAGCCCGAATGCACTCATACCATACAAGAGTCCAAAGTTAATTGTTTTAGCCTTTCGCCTCATATCATCATCTACATCTTGAATATCTACGCCAAATATTTCAGATGCTGTTCTTTTATGTATGTCTTCATTGTTGTTGAATGATTTAACCATAATCTCATCATTTGAATAATGAGCCATAAGCCTTAACTCTATTTGAGAGTAATCAATTGCTAATAGCTTCTTGCCCTGAGGGGCAATAAAAGCCTCTCTAATTACAATCCCATCCTTTGTTCTAATTGGTATATTTTGGAGGTTTGGATCCGATGAAGAAAGCCTTCCAGTCGACGTTACTGCTTGATGGTATGAGGTGTGCACACGCGAGCCAAGATCACATATTTCTGATAATTTATCTGTATAAGTACTTTTGAGTTTTGCAAGTGTTCTGTATTCCAGTATGTCTTTGATTATTTCATTTTCATCAGCTAATTTTTGTAAGACTGGCTCCGATGTTGAATAGTACCCGCTTGATGTTTTCTTTAATCCTTTAGCCTCAATACCCATCTTATCGAAAAGAACTTCGCTTAATTGTTTTGGGGAATCAATATTAAACACCACCCCTGAATGTTTATGAATTTTCTGCACTAAATTAATTAATTTAGATCCGAAATTGTTGGACAAGCTATTTAAGTGCTTAATATCAATTAGTGCGCCGATAGCTTCCATGTCCATCAGCACAAAAATCATTGGGTATTCAATTTCTTGCAACATTTTTGTGGTTTTATCATCAATTTTTGTCTCAAATGTTCTGTATAGCTGCAGAGTAATGTCTGCATCCTCAGCTGCGTAGTTTGTTGCTTCTTTAATTGGTACTTCACTAAAATTTTTAAGCTTATTTTTTCCTTTACCCATTACGTCTTCAAATTTAATTGTTTTGATATTCAAATAGTACTCAGCCAGAGCATCTAAGTTGTGTCGGGACGCTGTACTGTTTAATGAATAAGACATCAGCATTGTATCTGCATGAAACCTTTTAATATTAATTTGATGATTTCTTAATACTTGCAAGTCATATTTAAGGTTTTGTCCAATAACTTTATCTTGGCTTGCTTCAATAATTTGCTTTAGCCATCTAAGCGCCTCATCTCTTGAAATTGCAGTTTTTTCTTGATGAGCAATTGGCAAGTAGTATCCAGAATTGGCTTTAAATGAAAATGAAACACCTACAAGCTCAGCTTCAAGAGAATCAATAGATGTTGTTTCGGTATCAAATGCAAAGCACTTTGATTCGTGTATAAGGTTTTCAATCATTGAAAGGTCATCAATGCTTTTAAGAGTTCTGTACTCTACAACTTTTTTCTCCACCTGTTGTTCAGTTACAAAGGCATTGAATTCAAGCTCTTTAAAAAAATCTTGTAGCCCCTTATTAGATTGCTCAGGAACCTTAATGTCGTCAATTTGCAAATCAAAGCTTAAGTCTTTCTTTAAAGAGACAAGGAATAAGTTTCTTTTTAGGAAATCTTTTTCATTTCTTAAGTTTTCGCCCACAACTCCTGTAATCTCGTCTGCATGTTTTAATAAATTATCTAGATTTCCATGCTGATTGAGCCATTTAGCTGCAGTTTTGTTGCCAACTTTAGTAATGCCTGGAATATTGTCAGCTTTATCACCTACCAAAGCCAATAATTCTGAAATCTGATTAGGACTAACTCCAAACTTTTCCAAAACATACTCTTCATTAAAGAATTCATTAGACATTGAGTTGTGTTGAATAATATTTTTTGTGACTAATTGAGTTAGATCTTTATCTGGTGATGAAATTAAGATTTTTTTATCTTTTCCAAACTTTTCTGCGAGTGTTGCAATCACATCGTCTGCCTCAACACCAACAACTTCTTCAATAGAAAAACAGAATAGCTCTGATAGTTTTTTTATGTCATCAATTTGAACTCTAAGTTCATTTGGCATTGGAGGTCTATTTTTTTTATAAAGTTCATAATAGTCATTTCTAAAGTTAGGTCCCTTAGCATCGAAAACCATAACCATTGGCACCCCTGGATAAGTTGAAATAAGCTTTCTAATCATGGACGCAAACCCCCTGGTTGCTCCAGTTGGCTTGCCTTCTTTAGTTGTTAGTGGGGGCAAGGCATGAAATGCTCTATAGACATATGATGTGCCATCAATTAATATTAAGTCGGGTCTAAAAATCATTTAACTTTCTATATAATACTTAATTGTGAAAACAATAATTGAATATTATTCAGATTTTATCATTACAGTATCTGCTGGTTTTGTCGTTCTTGCGCAATATTATCTAGAAAATATTGAGGGGCTAGTTCCCTGCAACTTATGCATTGTTCAAACTATGTGTGCTCGAGGAATTTTCTTGATATATCTTTTAAAAATTCTGGCTCCAAATTTAAAATGGTTATTTGATGTTGTTGGTGTCCCTGTTTTTTTTACAGGAATTGCTGCAAGTGGACGTCAAATATATCTACAAAACCTTCCTGCTGATCAGCTTTCAGGTGGTTATTGTGATATTCCTTTTTATCTTATTTTTGAAATGTACACGTTTTTTGAAGGAGTCGGAAAAGTCTTTCAAGGTAGTGCAAAATGTGCGGAAGAATCATGGTTCTTTCTTGGGCTTAACATTGCTGAGTGGTCAATGATATTTTTTGCTTCAATGATTGTATTATTGTTGTTAAGATACAGTTTATTAATTTTTAAGAAGGGCCAAAAATAAATTTCAATGTCAAGAATACTTGATCTACCCAATGCAAAACTTATTGAATCAGCAGTAGCTAATGCTGAGGGTACGCTCACAGATACAGGAGCGTTTCTTGCTCTAACTGGAAATAGAACAGGGCGAAGTCCCAAAGATAGATTTATCGTTAAAGAAAGCAGCACTGCAGACAAAATAGATTGGGGAGAAGTAAATAGACCTTTTGAATCAGATCATTTCGATACTCTATGGAATAAGGTGAGTGATTACTTAGACAATAAAGATCACTACATATCAAACGTGCATGTTGGCGCCAATAAAGATCACTACATCCCGGTGAAAGTTAAGACTGAAAAGGCTTGGCACTCTTTGTTTTCTAAACTAATTTTCATTGTTCCTGATGCTTACAATGAGGAAGGCAAGGAAGAATGGCAGATATTATCTGCTGCTGATTATGTCTGTGATCCAGAGGTGGATCATACCAACTCCGAGTGTTGCGTAATAATTAATTTTCTAAGAAGAAGGGTTTTACTGGCAGGAATGAAATACGCTGGGGAAATGAAAAAATCAATGTTTTCAGTTCAAAATTTCTTGCTCCCAGAAAAAGATGTTTTGCCAATGCACTGTTCAGCAAACCAAACAGAAGACAATAGAACAACATTATTCTTTGGTCTGTCTGGAACAGGAAAAACAACTTTGTCAGCAGATCCAAAGTGTTCGCTTATTGGTGATGATGAGCATGGCTGGTCCGACGGATCAGTGTTCAACTTTGAAGGTGGTTGCTATGCCAAATGCATAAAACTTTCCAAAGAAAATGAACCTTTAATATGGGACGCCATAAAATTTGGGAGCATTCTAGAAAATGTGGTTACCGATGAAACAGGCCATGCAGATTATGATGATGCCTCTCATAGTGAAAATAGCCGAGTTTGCTATCCACGCAACTTTATTGCCGGTGCAGTGCCTGCCAATGAAGGAGTTGAGCCGGATAATATAATTTTCTTAACATGTGATTTGTCAGGTGTTTTGCCACCAGTTAGTGTTTTAGATGAAAATGCAGCAGCTTATCATTTTCTGAGTGGGTACACAGCCAAAGTAGGTTCAACCGAAATTGGAAGCAGCAAATCAATGGATTTTACATTCTCTACATGTTTTGGGGCACCATTCTTTCCTAGGCCTGCTGGAGTTTATGCTGACCTATTAATAAAAAGAGTGAGAAAAAATAACACTAAAGTTTATCTAGTTAATACTGGATGGTCAGGTGGTGGATATGGGGTTGGAGAGCGATTTCCTATACCTGTTACACGTGCTGTGGTTAATGCGATTCAAGACAATAATATAGATCACTCAGATCTTGAATATCTTGAGAAGCTTAACTTATACGTGCCTAAATCATTAGAAGGGGTTGACCCTTCCTATCTTAGTCCAAGAGATAGTTGGGAATCTAAAGAAGATTATGATGAGGAATGTTCAAAACTTTGCGAAAGATTTAAGGAGAATTTTACAAAATTCGATGTAGATCATGACATTGTTGCAGCAGGTCCAAAATAATTTCTAATGGTTGCTATCAACCAAAAAAAACTTAATCAATTCTTGGCTTCTGACCGAGTCTCTTTTAAGGGTGTTGAAAAAGAAAATCTTAGATCAGACAAAAATGGCAGAATTTCAAATAAAAGATTTCCAGAAGCACTAGGCGTTCATAATTTTAATAGTTTTGTCACTTTAGACTACTCTGAACCCCATCTAGAGATTGTTACTCCTACTTTTCAGGATAATTCCAAGCTTTATGCTTTTCTGGGTGAGTTGCATGCATATGTTGAGCAGAATCTTGAAGGTGATCTTTTATGGAATTACTCCATGCCACCAAAATTTAAAGGCAAGTTTATTAAATTACCCCCATATGGCAAAAGTAACAAAACAAAATTAGCTCACCTATATCGTTTAGGGCTTAGAAATAGGTATGGAGATAAAATGCAAAGCACTGCGGGAATCCATTTTAATATTTCATTCTCAGATTCTGTTTTAAAAGAACTTAATACAACTAAAACAGATTTATATTTAGGGATATGCAGAAATTTTTTGAGAATATTTCCTCTTGTTTTGCGCCTGATAGGATGTTCCCCAGTTGCGCATAGGTCATTTATTAAAGACAGAGAGCTTTCGATTGATCTCTTAAAAGAAGATGAGAATTATCTTCCAAAATCTACTTCTTTAAGAGTGAGCCGCCTTGGGTACTATTCTGAAGAACAAGATGAAAAATTTATTACCTTTAACACCTTGAGCGAATATCTAAATTTAATTAAAGATTACATTAATATCCCAAATAAAAAGTTTAGTGAGATTTCCCTTGATTTAAAGAAGCAGGTTAATAACGGAACAATCCAAATGGAAAATGAGCTATACAACCATATTAGGCCTAAAGGACTATTCTCGAAAAAGGCTCGACAATACAACCAGTTAAAAAATGATGGAATTGAGTATTTAGAAATTAGATCAATCGATCTAAACCCATTTACAGATATTGGTATTTCAAAATTAGATTTGGATTTTTTAGAGTTATTAATAACATTCTGTGCCTTATCAGACTCTCCGCCTATAGATGATGAAGAAGCTATTGTTGTTAAAGAGAATATAAGAAGATCTTCTGAAGCTGGACAAGACTGTTTATTAATTAATTCCACTCTTGAAGATTCTGGGGAATCAAGTATTAAAGATTTAACCTTACAAATGCTTGAAAATATGAAGGATTTAGCTGAGAGCTTAGGCTGGAATGCAATCAGACTTGATTTATTCGATGCTTACATTAAAAGAAATGAAACTCCACTTTCAACAAAACTCATTGGGGAGCTAAACAATAAAAGCCTACTAGAATTTATCATCAAACAATCACAGCATACAAACAAAAAAATAGACCCTAAGCTTAAATCAATGTTTGACCTTGAGAGCAGTGAGTCACATAAAAAATACCTTATAAATCAAAAGGAAGATAATATAGACTTTGAGTCTTTTTTAGAGGCATTTAGAGGAGAAATTAAATGAAGACGTTATATTGTAAAGAGTTCGGCCCGGTAGAAAACCTAGTCTGGGAGGAGGCAGAATCTCAAGAACCAAGTGACCATGAAGTTGTAGTGTCTATAAAAGCTGCTGCTCTTAACTTTCCTGACTTTTTAATAGTACAAGGACTATATCAATTCAAGCCAGAACTTCCATTTGCACCGGGAAATGAGGGCTCAGGAGTAATTAAAAAAGTTGGTAAAAACGTAACAAGATTTATAGAAGGCGACAGAGTTTATTTTATGGCGCCTTGGGGAGCATTTGCTGAAGAAGCATGCATGAATGAATTAGGAGTAATGCCAATACCTGATGATATTTCATTTGAGCTTGCTGCTTCATACCAAATGGCATATGGAACAAGCTACCATGCTCTAGTGCAAAGAGGAGAAATATCCAATCAAGATGAGATCCTTATTTTAGGCGCTTCTGGTGGTGTAGGTCTTGCTGCTTTAGATATAGCTAAAGCAAAAGGTGCACGAGTTGTGGCCGCTATATCAACAAAAGAAAAGTCTGAAATATGCAAAGATTACGGTGCTGATGAAGTGATTATTTATGGCGAGGGCCCGAAGACCAAAGATGAGTCAAAAGCTTTTTCAAACGAGCTTAAATCAAAAAGTCTTAAAGGTGGTTACGATATTATTTATGACCCAATTGGTGATTGCTACACGGAACCAGCATTTAGAGCAATAGGCTGGAAAGGCAAATATCTTGTTGTTGGTTTTGCTGCTGGGGAAATTCCTAAACTTCCAATAAATCTTACGCTTTTAAAAGGAGCGTCTCTTGTAGGTGTTTTTTGGGGAACATTTACAGGGCTGGAAAGTGATGCCAATCAAAAAAATATTGCTGAAATTAACCAACTTCTTTCTGAGGGTAAGATTAAACCATTGATTTCAAAAGAAATTCCAATGGAAAATGCCGTTGACGCCATCAAAATGATTGGCAACAGGGGTGTAATTGGAAAAATCGTCTTAGTAAATAAATAAAAAGGGCCCTATAAAGGGCCCTTTTAAAAATGTAAAATTATTACCAACCCTTAACTGGTGTAACCATCGTTACATTCTGAACTGTTCGATAACCCCCAACTTCTTCAGCGAATTCTGCAAAAGCTTCACTTGCAAAAGCTTCTTGCATCTCAGAGGCTAGCTCAGGCATTGATGATGCGCCGGCAAAAGCCATATGTGATGCATATCCATTCCCCACTATATGAGTTACTAGCCCTGATGAGCCAGGACCTCCAACTAAATTAGTCATTTTTGACCATGCTGCTGCATATGCTCCAGCCTTTGCAGGCTCGACATCTAAGTCATATTTAAAAAACACTGCATCTTTGGTCCAGTCCCCTCTCTGCAAGGATAGTTCTCCAATTCTATTAAAGTACATATCACTATGAGTGTTTGCGCCTATTTCTTGTAAAAATTCAAAGTTTGCAGCGCAATTAGACAATTTTTGTCCAAGATCCATCTTTTCATAATCACTATATCCAACATAGAAAAAATGGGACATTCCAGAACCTTGCAGTTGCATCAGAACAACATTTGCACCTGTTTCTGCTTTCCATTTCTTCCCACAATCTGAAGCCATAAACTTATCTGTAGCAGCTACTACATTTAATGGGTTTGTGGCCTTAATAAAATGAAACTCTCCAACTTCATTTCCTGGCATAACCTTGTGATCATCTGCAGAAATAGTTGAAGCGCAAAATGTAAGAGTAAAAATAAAGATAAATATATTTTTCATAAAATTTCCTCTTTTTACATGTTAACAGTAAAATAAGTGCTTGATGTAACAGGTGTGCAACAATTAAATTTTTCTAAGCAAAGATTTGATGACTAATGCCATATTGGAGCTTTCAAAAGGCCCTCTAAAGATTCCAATCACTTCAGCATTTTGATTTACTACTATTAAGTGATTGGTGTGTGAAATAATTCTTTGATTCATATGGTTCTCCACTGGGGCTAGCTTTTCAACACCTAGCTGATATCCAAGCTTTATCACTTCAGGCTGATCTCCTGTTATACCAATAAATTCGGGATTAAATCCAGTAACGTATGCTTTTAATCTTTCTTGTGTATCAATTTCAGGATCAAAGCTTATTAGGTAATATTGAACTTGATCAACTTCAATTTTGTCATATATCTGCCTCATCACAGACATCATCACTGGGCACTCTGTGGGACAACTTGTATAGCCAAAATACAAAAAATTCAATTTGTTTTGTTTTAAGTTTTCGTTAGTAAATTCATTACCATTATGATCGGTAAGCTTAAAATCTCTTAGCTCTTCATATTCACCATATTCAACAAAACCATTTACCAGCATTTCAGATTCAGAAAGAATGCGCGGCTGACTGACCCTATACATGGAATAGAAACCAAGTAAGATGGTTATAGCGAAAAGAAGAATTGTAAGGCTTGTTTTAGACATAAATTTGTATCAAAAAATCTATGTAGGTCGCAAGAAAAAACAAAAACATATATTTAACAGAGAAGTTAAATATTTTCATAGAAAGCTGGTTGTCTTTGTCGTTTAAGTAAATAAGGCACAAATAAATAAAATATAAATTTAGAGCTGTCGTTGTGACAAGATAAAAGATTCCGGCTAAACCATAAATATATGGAGCTAAGGAAGCAACTAAAAGCAACACAGCATATACAACCATCTCCTTTTTTGTTCTTGTTACCCCTTTTGCAATTGGCATCATTGGCACTCCCTCTTTTTTATACTCCTCCATCCTGTCAATTGCCAGTGGCCAAAAATGTGGTGGTGTCCATAAAAAGATTATCAAAACAAGAATTAGCGGCATAAGAGAAATTTCATTGCTCACTGCTGTCCAGCCAATTAGTGGTGGAAGCGCTCCTGATAAGCCACCGATGACTATGTTTTGAGGAGTAGCCCATTTCAAATAAATCGTATAAATCAAACTGTAAAAAATAAACCCAAATGTGGTGATCATTAGGGTCAGTAGATTGGAGAAATATAGCATTAGGCTAGATCCTACAAACAATAAAATGGCTGTAAATGTTAAAGCTTCTGTTAGGGATAT
>JBELJV010000020.1:0-14411 GCA_042090165.1 Gammaproteobacteria bacterium | reverse complement strand
TTAAGAAAATCAAAACTCCCAAAATCATAGACCCAATTATCTTTTGTTAGATTTGGAGAGCTTAAACATATAGTAAAACTTAGACTATAGCCATGCAGTAAGCGACAATCTGATTTGGCACCCCATTGCCTAAAAGCACAAGAATAACCTCTATCATGACCAAAATACTTTTCTACCCTATAAGTGCTCATTTATCGTATCCTTTAATTCATTAAATGGTAATCCATTTATAGCTTCTAAGCTTCCATTTGTTTCTTTAAATAGCTTATATCCATTCTTTTCAAACATATATGAACCGCATGAATTAAAAGGCCTATCTTTATCTACATAAGCATGTATTTCATGATCTGTTAGATCCCTCATAATCATAGATGTCTTCATAATTTTTGTTGAAATTACCTCACCATTTTTAACAAACACATATGAGCCAATTAAAAAATGCTCATTAGAACTTAATTCTTTAAGGTTAGTTATTGCATTCTCTCTTGTTCCAGGTTTTTCAAATATTTTGTTATTGAGTAAACAGATTTGATCGCATCCTAAAACAAGGGATTCAGGGTAATCCTTAGATATACTTGAAGCCTTCTCTTTAGCTAAAAAAGTACTTAAATCTGATGGTGATAGGTTTGGATTGTTTTTTTTAAGTTTATCTTCATTACATGCTGGTGGTATGTGTTTAAAAGGGATTGAGTATTTCTCAAGGATTGAAATTCTTATTGCTGATGAAGAAGCAAGTATAAAATCTTCTGATCTCAATGCTTATTTTTGTGGAAGTTTAATGAAAGTTAGGAATTCATTCCTAGTTCTTGGATTTTCTTTAAAAATTCCTCTCATACAGCTTGTGACTGTAGAAGATTCAGGCTTGTGTATACCTCTTGTAGTCATGCACTGATGAGCAGCATCAACAACAACTGCAACACCCTTAGGTTCAAGGACCTTTTCAATGGTATTTGCTATTTGAGCAGTCATGGTTTCTTGTGTTTGAAGTCTTTTCCCAAAGGCGTCTACAATTCTTGCTAGTTTGCTGATTCCAACTACTCGGTTATGTGGAATGTAAGCAATATGTGCTTTACCTAGAATCGGGACAATATGATGTTCGCAATGAGATTCAAGCCTAATATTTTTAACAAGAACCATTTCATCATAACCCTCAACTTCTTCAAATGTTTTTCTTAAGATTTCTTCTGGATCATCATCATACCCAGCAAAAAACTCTTCATAAGCCTTAACTACTCTTTTTGGTGTTTCAACTAACCCCTCTCTATCAGGGTTGTCACCAGCCCACTCTATAAGTGTTCTTACAGCTTTTTGTGCTTCTTCTCTTGTTGGTTTACTCATAATGGGCCCATTATAACGAGATATCCTTAAAATAACTAATCAGACTTCAAGGATTATTGATTCTAATGTATTATTGTTAACATTAATTACACTAATTTCGACATTATTATTGTTGATAGATATCAAACCAAAATTATTTTCAGTATAAGTTTTACCCAATAGCAAAGAATCAGTTTCTTCGGAATATGTTGGCCTATTTAAAGATGACGCCGTTATTTCAGTTATGTCATTGTATTGATAGAGACCAGCTCTATGTCTATCACCACTAACAACTATCACCCTTGAATCAAGGCTTTCAAGTAGTGTAAGAAGTTTCTTTCGCTCACTAGGAATATTGCTCCATTTTTCAAACCTATGTTCGGTTGCTAAAACTTGTATGGATGAGGCCAAGATCAATAGGTCATGTTCTTGGGTAAGGGTATCTTTAAGCCATTCCCATTGCTTATCTCCTAGAAAAGTAGCATCTGGTTCTAGATTAGGCAGATACACGTCATCCTTCTTTACTAAATTAGATCTAAAATATCTTGTATCAAGACCAATAAATAACACTTTCAAACCATTTATATTTTGTAGTCGTTGATAGTATATGCCTTCTCTATTCGCCCTGGGATCATTATCAGTAATACCCCAAAAATCTATGTATAAACTTTGTGCATATTCTTTGAATCGATAGGAACCACCGCCATCGTTTTTACCATAATCATGGTCATCCCAAATTACATGAATTTCTTTTGACATCAACCAGCTTGGTAAAACTTTTTTCTGCTTATCATATGAGGGTTTTAGTTTCCAAGGCAAGCCAGATGGCACATCACCATAGATATTGTCTCCAAGAAAAAAGAAAGAATTGATATTATTTTCTTTTACAGCATTCCAGATCGGCACAGGGTGATCTTGATGTAAACAAGATCCTAAAGCTATCTTGTACGTATCTTGTGAATGAAGATGAAAACAGGCAGATAATAGTAAAAATGCATGTTTTAACATAATTCCATTGTAAATATTATTTAACTTAATACAAATTAACTCTACTTGAATACTCTTGCTAAATTGAAGTATGATTGTCTGGTTATATTTTTCATTTAGTACATACGAGATTAATTCGATAAAAGGAATTATTTAACTAAATAAGCGACCATAGTATAACGGCTATTACGAGGCCTTGCCAAGGCTTAGATTCGAGTTCGATTCTCGATGGTCGCTCCATGTCAGATCTTATAAATCACAAAATGTAACTTTCTTCAAAAACTTAGGTATTAATTAATTAAAATCGCCACTTAATTCTATTTTTTCTATCTGTTTGTTTTTTTGAGGCACGTATGTTCATTAAAAAATATGTTCCAAGAAGAATTATTAATAAAACTGCAATAAGAAGGTATTCCATTACCTACTTCTTAATTTAGTTAACAATCTAAGTATTTCTAGATACAGCCAAATAAGCGTTACCATTAATGAAAAAGCACCATACCACTCAAGATATTTAGGTGCTCCTGCTTCTGCCCCTTGTTCGATATAGTCAAAATCTAATACAAGATTTAGTGCTGCAATACAGACAACGACCAAAGAGAAGCCAATGCCAAACAAACCATTATCATGTATAAAACCAATCGAGGTGCCAAAAAACATCATGATAATATTCAGCATGTATACTGCAAACACCGCAAAAGTTGCTGAGAATAACATTAACCTAAAATTTTGATCTGGTTTAATGATTCCAGTTTTGTAGGCAAATAGTAGTCCAAACATTGTTGCAAAAGTCAAAGTTACGGCCTGAATTGTAATCCCTGCAAATTGAGCTTCATACATTGCAGAAATTCCCCCCAGAGCAAATCCTTTTGCCAATGCATACAGTGGTGCAGTAATTGGGGCCCATGTTCTTTTAAAAATAGTTATGAGTGCAAATACAAAACCAACAAGTGATCCACCTATGGTTAATGCTCCTATAGCATCTGCTCCGTAGGCGAAATATTGATTCCATGTATAAGCTGCAGTTAGAAGGACAAGCAAAAGACTCATTCCTACTTTATTTACAGTTCCCTGAAGTGTCATTTTGGGCAGAGAAACATCAATGATTTTTTCAGAGAATGTTTGGTCAGAGAACATTGGGTTCCCTGATCGCCCAAATGTTTGTAAGGCTTGTTTTTGATTCATAATTAGAAAACTAGTTTAAAATATATATGTGGTAAATATAAACGACCTTCAAGATAGCTACAACAGAATATCTAAGTATTTGGTTACCACACCAATCCTTCAATCAAAAAAACTTAATAAAGAATTCAATGCTGATATTTATTTAAAAAATGAAGTTAAGCAATTGACCGGTTCATTTAAAATCAGAGGCGCTTTATCTGCATTGAGTAAGTTAAAGGAGGATGGCATCGAAGGGGTAGTTGCTTTTTCATCGGGCAATCATGCTCAGGGCGTATCAAAAGCTGCACAAATTTTTGATATGAAGGCAACAATTGTTATGCCAGAAGATGCTCCTTTAAATAAGATTGAAAAAACTAAATCGAATGGTGCTGAAGTCGTTTTATATAAAAGACATATTGAATCACGTGAGAAAATCGCAGAACAAATTTCGCTTGAGAGAGGTTTTCCTCTAGTAAAACCATTTGATAATGAATACATTATCGCAGGACAGGGTAGTTTTGGTTTAGAGGCATGCCAATTTTTTATGGGATCAAACATTAAACCTGATATTGTTTTATCATGCACATCAGGTGGAGGTCTTGTTGCAGGTACCAGTATTGCATTTAAACATTATTTTCCTGACGTTGAGATCTATCCTGTTGAACCACTGACATGCAATGACACCCAAATATCATTGGAAAATAAAACCAGAACTCGATTAAAAAATCATGAAAAAACTATTTGTGATGCTCTTGAAGTTGAAATTCCAGGACAGATTACATTTCCAATAAACTTGCAAAACTGCAAGGCTGGTTTGGCTGTCACAGATGCAGAAGTATGTCAGGCTATGAAATATCTGTTTAATGAATTTGGTGTGAAAGCTGAGCCAAGTGGGTGCGTTAGCCTAGCTGCTGTATTGTTTGGAAAGATAGATGTAGCTAATAAAGTTGTTCTTGTAACTATTTCAGGTGGAAACGTTGATGATGAAGCTTTTCAAAAATACATTACCTAATTATTAGCTAATTATTAGAAATTTAAACAATATAAAGATAAAAGCTAAAATACACAGAGCTATCACTAATATGGATCCTAATGCGTAGGTTATTTGCATAGCTTTATCTTCAACTTTACTCATATGTTGTTTGATTTATAAATTTCTCTGCAGCTTTATATATTAATTTTTTTCTATCTGGTGCAATCTTGTCTAAGCTTCTAGTCATGAGACTGAGCCTTGGGTTTTTTGAAAAGAAAGACCTATTGTTTTCTATAAATTGCCAATACAGACCATCAATAACATCACACCATTCTCCTTTTTTAAAGTTTGACATTCTTAATATGTAACTTGATCCACATATATATGGTTTAGTTGAAAATACACCTCCATCTGCATATGTCCCCATACCATATACGTTTGGAACCATAACCCAATCTGATGAATCAATAAACATTTCCATGAACCATTTATAAATTTCATTAGGATGAACGCCAGACATATTCATAATATTTGAAAGTATCATTAGCCTATTGATGTGATGGGTATATCCAAATTCATTGCAGCCTTGTATAGCGTCATCTATTGGAGGTATGCCAGTGTTAGCGTCATACCAGCATGACTTTAATTTTCTTTGATGACCCCAAAAATTTCTAGATATCATTCGAGAAGAATAATTTTGATAGATGCCTCTGATAAATTCACGCCATCCCATTATTTGCCTTAAAAAACCTTCAAGACTATTTAATGGGATATTGTTTTTCTTTGCATAGCTAATTGCTTTATTTATCACTTCATTAGGAATCAATAAGCCCATATTAAGTGAAGAGCTTAAAGCCGAATGCAGCATAAAATGTTGGTTTGATGTAATAGCATCTTCATAAGGACCAAAATCTTTAAACCTTTCTTTTAAGAAAACTTCAAACCACAATTCAGCTTGTTCATGAGTGTATGGGAATATATTTGTTATTGTTCCAGGATGGTCCTCAAAATTTTTATTTATAAAGTTGCAAATATTATCTTCATCTTCATGTTCTGCTATTGATGGCAAATCTGGGACATTATAATCTTTAGGGAGTTTTTGACGATTAAGCTCATCATAAGACCATTTGCCGCCTTCTGGCTCATTACCATCAACTAAAATATTTAATGTTTTTCTTTGCTTCTTGTAATAATTAGCCATAAGAACAGTTTTTTTGCCATCTACATATGAACGAAACGACTCTCTAGAATCCAAAAACATTTTCGTATTGTATGTTTGAAGGGAATATCCCTTTGATTTGATGTATTGATTAAGGTCTTTTTCAAATGATTTATCTTCAACCTCAAAAATACCAATTTCTGATACTTTAGAACTAGATATCGCAATTTCCAACTTATCTAAAAAAGGGACTTTAAATTTATCTTCACAATCAAAATACATCACCTCAAAACCATTCTCACGTAACTTATCACGGTAAGATCGCATTGCTCTATAAAATAAAGCTATTTTAGATTTGTGATGTTTGATATCTGTGCATAAGCCCTGATCTTCAGACATGAAAATGATGTCTTCTTTTAAATATGGAAGATCTTTTATTGGAAATAATTGGTTTCCTAGAATGATATTTATTCTTCTCATTAATATTTTAGTTATTGTCTATATAAGGCCTTCCTTAATAACAAAAACAACTTTTTGCTTCTATAATTAAACCATGATCAAACATATATATCAGTTGTTTTGTCTGTTGGTACTCGTAGCTTGTTCAGATAATGATTTAGAAACCACTGAAACACAATTGATTACAGATTCTTATTTCTTTCAGAAACAATCACTTAATTTCAATATTTATGAATGCAATCAATATCAAAATTATGACTTTAAGAATTATCGTCAAAGCGCTTCAGCAAAAACTTTCTTGAAAATATCTGAGATTGCAGAAAAAGATAATGACGTTGATGGGTGTATTCACAAATATATGGAAGCAGATGAACTAACACCCTCATCAAATTTTTTGATTGAGGATAGTTTTTTTATCGAGATAATGGACTGCAGCACACTCAACCAAAAAGACATTGAAACATCGATAAGACCCTTCTTAGTTTCTATTAAAAATAACTCATTAGAGCTTTGGGTTGCAGTAACAAAACTTAATAACAACCAATTTAATTGGATAAATATCTGGGCATCTGAGCAGATAAGAAATGACTTTATGCAAGATTGGGTCAATTCATCTGCCTCTGGAAAACTAGTAAATGAGCTAGGGAATGACTTATTTTGCAATAACCACAAAACATACTCATTTAATTAATCACCATGATTGTCTTATATACTTCTCCAACACCAAATGGCCATAAAATATCTTGTGCTCTCGAACACCTAGATATTCCTTATAAATTTGAAATTATCAATCTTCGTGAAGGCGAACAATTTTCTAATGATTTCAGCAAAATAAGCCCAAATCATAAAATCCCAGCTATTTACGATGAGGAAAATGATATCGGTTTATCTGAATCAGGAGCAATACTTATCTATTTAGCTGAATTAAAAGGGCAATTACTACCTGAGGAAGACAAATATTTAATCTTGCAATGGCTTATGTTTCAAATGGCGCATATAGGGCCAATGATGGGCCAAGCAAATGTTTTTTATAGATATCTTGATGACAAAATAGATATTGCTATAAATCGTTATCATAAAGAATGTCGAAGACTTTTTGAGGTCCTAGATAATCACCTTAAAGACAATCAATTCTTGGTTAATGATTTCTCTATTGCTGACATTGCAAATTGGTGTTGGATAAGAACATACAAATGGTCAGGTATAAACTTTGAAAATTTGCCCCATCTTGAACGTTGGATGAAAGAAATCTATACAATTAAAGGGATGTCAGAGGGTTTGGATGTGCCGTTATCTAAAGAAGAATTGAAAAAATACTATCAATCTAAAATTGCCCAATCTGGAAATAACATAGTTATCAAATAATATTTTTAATTGTTTACCATGAATAGATCGAACTATATAATGGTCGTTCAAGCGACTGTGGTGTTAATGGCTAGCACAAAAGCCTTCCAAGCTTTTGGTACGAGTTCGAATCTCGTCAGTCGCTCCATTTACTCAACTTCACTTAAATATTTACGACTATTATTTTCAGGTTTATTGATAGATTTAGAAATTTTATGATATCGAATGAGTTCACTAGTTTTGCCAATATGATAATCACCCATAAGCCACAACCCAACATCATATTTATCTAGTAACACTGGTTGTCTGTTATGAATATCGGAAATATTGTTGTTAGCTTCTTTGGTAAGGATTATGAAGCCTGTATTGTCATAAAGACCAGCAAAATACGCTTTATCTGAATAGAGAAGATAAGGTTGTTTTTGGTTATTCTCAGCAGCCCATTCTATCCATCCAGTGTATGGAACTATACAACGTTTACATTTATTAAATGTTTTTTTCTGCATGTAGGTCTCACTTCGTGCATTAATTAACAGCTTTGATTCCTGCCATTCTGCCTTTAAGCCCCATTTCATATACTGACCATCACAATCTACAGTTTTCACAGGCATATCTTGGCCTGGAGATACGTTAAAATTATCTTTAGCTCTTAAATGAAATGGATCTCCACTTAGCACATAACGACCACACATAATTGCTATAATAATTGAATGTATGAATTTCAAAAACAAAATTCTTCACTAACACTTAAAGAAGGGCTCGAGGAGTTCTACTCAATCAATCCAGCTTTTAAAGAAATTTTAAATATTGATTCACCAAATACTCGAATATTTAAAGAACATGATTACACTCATGTATTGTTTGGTTTAGGTACATCAATTGAAGAAGAGTCACTGCTTGATACTTATGTGATATGGGGAATGAAATTTGATTGGGTTTCTATTATCGATTTCTACAAAGATCCAGACTACAGTAAATTTATTAAATCAATAACTGATAAACATGGCGGCTATTGGGGCATCTTTAAAATTTACATGTCATTAATGCCGCTGAAATTTAAGATTTTTAAATTATGTATGAAAATGACTAAACGTTGGAATTATCACAATATTTCAGATGAATACCTAAATAAAAGTCTTAAAGAGATAAGAGAAGAATATAATATTGAATTACTGCCGCTTGACCAAATTCCCATAGGTCGTTATCAATCTGCTCAAATAAAATAGGGCACCGAAGTGCCCTAAATACAACATATAAGCGGTTAACTTTATTTTTGACTTAGTATTTCAATATTAGTTCAATCTTTTTCTAAATGAATAGTTTGTGTTGGATAAGCAAAATCAGATCCATTGTTTTTAACGATCCTAATAATTTCTAAAATTAAGTCTTCCTTGGCTTTTGTGAAGTCATACCACCTTGTTGATTTTGTAAAACAATAAATTAAAAGATCTATACTGGAGTCATTAAGCTGTGTAACCCTAATAGTGGTAGTAGCTTCATCTGCATTTACTAAATCATCATTTTTTGCAACATAATCTTCAATATCTTTTCTAATATTTAAGATGGTTTCTGGTGTTGTTTGATATATAAGACCAACGTTAAATCTTATTCTTCTAAAAGGCATTTCTGAGAAGTTAATTATTTCTGAATCACTTAAAACAGAGTTAGGTACAAATATTGGCGCTTTATCAAATCTTCTAATTAGCGTGGAACGAAAATCTATTTTTTCTACTTCTCCCTCTGCAACTCCATCAATATTTATCCAATCACCTTGTTTAAATCTTTTCTCTCCAATAATTAACAAGCCACCAATCAAATTTTTAAAGAAATTTTGCGCTCCTAATGCTAGAGCAACTGAAAAAAGACCAAGTCCTGCAATAATTGAGGCTGCATCAACACCCCATAATTCAAGAACGCTAACTATACCTACTAAGTAGGCAATAAATTTAAGAGTTCTGAAGATCCAATTTCTAAGGGTAGGCGTAAGAAAATCATACTTCTCACCTACAAAATCTCTAACAGGAGTAATTGCATCAGCTAAAGACCAAAAAACTGCCAAGTAGAAGTAACTCTTAATAAGCAACTCACCATATGATTGATATGTCTCATCTAAATTAATTTCTTGCAGAATGGCAAATAATGCTATTCCAATAGGTATTAAAGTTAATGGCTTTTTGAGTGCACCGACAATTGCATCATCATAGACACTAACGGTTTTACCAGCAATTTTTAACAATGATCCAACAACAACAGTCCTAATAATTAATATTGTTAGAAGAGTAATACCAGCTATCACACCAATGTTAGTCATGGCTTCGATAGTTAAAAAATCTACATCATTCATTCGATATACCTATAGCTAGGAAGTCATCAGATCTAAAATCACTAACTCCTATTAAAGTATCTTCCTCTATCATTATAGAAGAAGTTATGCCGTTACTATAGTCATATGAAGGTGTGAGTAGAAATAATGAAAACCCCAATGATTCCAACTCAGCTATTAGATTTTCATCAAAATCTTCATAAAACAAATATTCTGGGCTCCATTGATGATGATATCTTGGCAAATAAACAGATTCTTGAGCAGATAACTTATATTCATAATAATTTAGTATTACCTGAAGAACTGCTGTGATGATTCTTGAGCCACCCTGAGCACCAGTAATTATCAAGGGTTTATCATCTTTGAAGACTATAGTGGGTGTCATTGAGCTCAAAGGACGCTTATGTGGCTCTATCTCATTAGCTTGGCTACCCAATAATTCAAAGTAATTAGGTTGATTTGGAGCTGCAGCAAAGTCATCCATCTCATTATTCATCAATACTCCTGTACCCTCAATTATCACTCCTGATCCAAATGCAGTATTAAGTGTAGTGGTCGTGCTTACAGCGTTGCCTTCACTGTCTATCACTGAATAGTGCGTTGTGTTCTCTTTAAATTTATGTTTAAAAGGGTCAAAATCTGCTTTTGATGAAGATTTTTCTCTATTTACCTGAGCTGATAAGAAACGTGCACTATCTTTTGATAAAAATAAGTTGTACGGGATATCATAAAAATCAGGGTCACCCATATAAGCTGTTCGTAAGGCATAAGCCTTTTGCATAATTTCCGAGGTAATTAAAATATTATTTGGATCATGTGCATTAGCTTTATTTAAATCTTCTTCCTTTAACATATTGAACATTAATGCCAATAAGAGGCCTCCTGAGGATGGTGGGCCCATAGTAACTATATTTAAATCTTTGTAGATGAATGAAACAGGGTTTCTATATTTTGCCTTGTAATTCTTCAGATCTGATGTAGATATTAAGCCATTATTTTTTCTCATATCACTAGCAATCAACATAGCTGTTTTGCCTTTATAAAAACCTGCCGCACCAAATCTTGCAATTCTTTCAAGCGTGTTAGCTAAATCTGTTTGTACTAGTAGGTCGCCAGTGGATTTTATCTGACCGCCATTAAAAAATATTCTTTTACCATCTTTTGTTTTAGCCAGCTTATCAGCATAATCACTAAGAGTGGTTCCCAACGTTTCTGTAATTACAAATCCTTCTCTAGCGAGCGTAATAGAGGGTTCAATTAATTGTCTCCATGGTAGTTTTCCAAATTTTTGGTGAGCAATAAATAAACCGTAGACAGTTCCAGGCGTGCCTGAGCTTAGATAGGATTCCAGGGCTAATTCCCGATTAACTACACCTTCTGTAATGAACATATCTCTTGTTGCTCGTGCTGGAGCTGTTTCACGATAATCAATAGTGAAGTTTTGCTTTGTATTTGCCTCATGAATAACCATAAAGCCTCCACCGCCAATTGGAGCTGCTTGAGGAAGTACTACTGATAGGGCAAAAGAAATTGCTACCGAGGCATCAATAGCATTACCACCGTTTTGTAGAATTTTATTTCCTACCTCTGTTGCAAGAAAATGTCGTGTTACAACCATTGAATCACTAGCTTGAACAGTTTTTCCTGAAACAATTGATTCAGAATTAATAGTTTGAAAAAAAGTAAATAGCAGTATTAGAAGGAAACTTTTATTTAAAAACATCAAAAATGCTCGCTTTTTTCTTAGCATTCGTCCAGTTATCGTTTAAATGCTTTTTGAAAGTGAATGCAGAATCTTCCTCGACTATGTTCTTATTTCTAATATCGATACCACTTATATCTCGGTAGTCCTCAATTGTTCTTTCTGAGCCAAGCCCATATGCGCCAGAAAGTTTCCCTTCAATGATACTGTTGATACGTGACTTGCTTTTTTTATGAAAAACATCCCACTTAAGTTTTCTATCTTTTTCTTCATCAGCATGCCAATGAAGAGGTCGCTTAAATTGATCGGTTTCAGTAACATAGCAATGAAATAAAGGTGTTTTAGGTATATGAAAAATATCATACCCATTTGAAAAAGTTCTTAGAGCAAGAGTAGTTTCCTCTCCTTCAAAATAAAGATGAGGATCATAAGGCACTTCTTCAACATAGTTTCTCTCACTAAATATAAAACCAGCGGATAATAAAAAACCTTTGTAAATCTCTTTAGATCCTGTTGATATACCTTTTTGCATAGAAAAATAACCATCCTTAAATACTCGATCCTGATCTAAAACCATGACATGTGTTGAGTCGTCATTTTCTTGTAGTTTTCTAAAATGTCTTTTTTCCATATCCACCACTTCAAAACCACGTGGATATGCTGATATAACTGGCTTATTATGATTTTTCTTTATTATCTTTATATAGTTCAGTAAATATTCATCCCAATCTTTCTCAAATACAGTATGCGAATCTATTTGTAAAAAATAGCTCTCATCATTCATTAAGGTTTGAGCCATTGCCCTTGCCCAACAAGGGCCACGTGCATCTGCAGGATCTATGTGCAAATAGGAAATTTGATTGGTTATGTTTGATTTAGAAAAATCTAATTTCATTTTAGACTGATCAATAACACCAAAAAATACATTGTCTTTGAACTTTGCTTGTGTGTAAGCACTATTGATGGTGACTGGAAGTAATGCATCTTGATAGGATGCTATAGATATAAATATTTTCATTAATGTTTAGTTATTATTTCGTTGTTTTGAATTTTATCAATATCGTAACCAACTTGCTTGGAAATTATTGAAATTAAGTCCTTAGGTTTGTTTTCAAAGATAACTTTTGGATCAGTGTTTACCACAAGCCAACTATTTTTTGATATTTCATAATCTAGTTGGCCAGAACTCCATCCACAGTAACCAAGAGCTAATTTGTAATTCCCTTTGAAAAAACCATTGCCAATAGTTTTAATGATATCCATATCGGTAGTGAGATTTAAACCATTCTCAACAGTCAGAGATGACTCGATATCACTCTGATCATGAATCACAAAGAGTTTGTTTACATCAACTGGACCACCATTTAAAAGGTGTTTATTTTCATTGTTAGCAGGCAGATCTAATGTTTCAAATATTTTAGTTTCTTTAATTGAAATCATTTTATTTACCACAACTCCTAGCGCACCATTCTGATCGTGTTCAAATATATAAATCAGAGAGTTATGAAAATAATCTTCTTTGTTTCGTTCCTGAAAAAAAATAAATTTATTTACAAAATAAATTTGATCTGCCATATACTTAGTTTAAAGTTTTCATAGGAAAATTTACAAATGGACCAGACAAAAAATACAACATTATCTGACCTTGAAAATGCTTTCAAAGAGGTAATGGAAACCAATCCGCTCTTAGCCCTTCAAGATCGTGAACTTAACGGTGTTGCTCACAAAGTCTTTACCAATGCACCAAAAACAATGCGTGATTTATTTGATGTTGTTGGGTTATTGAATGGAGATTTTCCATTTATCCATGAAAATGGTTCTGAGCATAGTTATATAGAGGCCATGCAGAAAGCAAAGAATTTAGCTGGATTTCTAGCAGAAAAGGGTATAAAACCTGGTGATAGCGTCGGTATATGCATGCAGAACTGTACTGAGTGGATAATTGCATATCTAGGCATAGCTGCGCATGGAGCTACATGTGTGCCATTAAACAGTTGGTGGCGTGGTGATGAGTTAAAATATGGTGTTAAGCATAGCGAATTAAAGCTATTGTTTGTAGATGAAAAACGCCATCAATACACCCAAGACTTAGACGTTTTACAGGTAATCAAAACAAACTCTACCTCCGATGCTTTGACATTTAATGATGTCCTTAAGGAACCATGTGCTAATTGGCCAGAAGAAAATGCCTCAGATGAAGATGTTTCTGTCCTTTTGTATACATCAGGTTCAACAGGATTACCTAAGGGAGTAATGTTGACGCATTTATCAGTCGTTAATGCAATATTAGGCTTTTATACCCTTGGTGAATTAAGAGGTTTAGTAAAAGGAGAAACATTATTAGCTGTTGATAATGCCAAAACATTATTGAACATCCCTCTATTTCACGTAACGGGCTTAATTACAATATTTTTACTCTCAACTTTGGCAAAACGACAAATTGTCATCATGAATAAATGGGATGCCTCAGATGCTTTAAATATGATCCAAAACATGAAAATAACAAATATTAGTGGTGTGCCTACACAATCTTGGGACCTTCTTAATCATCCTAATGTTGATGATTTTGATCTGTCATCTCTCATAGATATTGGTGCTGGTGGAGCTGCTAGACCAGAAGATCAGGTGCAAAGTTTGCATGATAAATTTAATCTACCCCTTACCTTTGGATGGGGTATGACAGAAACATGTGCACTTGGTGCAATCAATAGGGGAGATGAGTATCTCGCTAAACCGAATAGCAGTGGTTTAAACGTTCCATACCTAACACAAGTTGCTGTTACAGATGAGAACTGGAATTTTCTTAACTCTGGAGAGGTTGGTGAAATTGTATTTAAATCACCAACAAACATGATTGGCTATTTAAAAAATGAAGGAGAAACAAATAAAGCCCTTAGAGATGGTTGGTTACTAACTGGAGATCTTGGATACATAGATGATGAGGGTTATCTATTTATTGTTGATCGAAAAAAATCATTAATCA
>JBELJV010000089.1:0-2613 GCA_042090165.1 Gammaproteobacteria bacterium | reverse complement strand
AATATTTTCTCCACTCTCGAATGCTAGCAGATTGGGGCTTAAATAAATTTGCAGAGTATGAATATGGTGAATCAATGGATGAGATGAAACATGCAGATCAACTTATTCAAAGAATATTATTTTTAGAGGGTTTACCAAATTTACAAAACTTGGGTCACTTGTACATAGCTGAAAACCCAATTGAAATACTTGATAATGATCTAAAGCTAGAACATGAGGCCATTCCTGATCTAAAAAAAGCAATTCTAGCTTGTGAAGATGTTAAGGATTTTGTTTCAAGAGATCTGCTTCAAAAGATTCTTGAAAGTGAAGAAGAGCACGTCGATCACCTTGAGACTCAACTAACGTTACTTAAGCAAATTGGTAAAGAAAACTTCCTGCAATCTCAAGCCTAATTAGCTAGCAAATTCTTTAGTTCTCCATTCTGATCAAGCTCAGTCACAATATCACACCCACCAACTAATTCACCATCAACAAATAACTGTGGGAAAGTGGGCCAATCAGAAATTGATGGTAATATGGACCGTACTTCAGGGAATTCGAGAACATCAATATAGCTAAATTCAACATCATGTGAAAACATTATTTGAGCTACTTTAGCTGAGAAGCCACATTGTGGTTGATAAGGTGAGCCTTTCATGAAAAGCAATACCTTGTTGCTATTGATCTGTTCTTTAATATCTTTAGTAACTTTATCCATTTATTATCTCCAAATATTTATCAAGTGTTTGTTCGTAACCATATTCTAATGACTGAGTTATTATCGCATGCCCTATTGAAACTTCATCAATTAAATTTAAGTCGACTAAATTTTTAAGATTTTCAGTGGTTAAGTCATGGCCAGCATTTACTTTTAAACCAAGTTTCTGCGCTTTAGTGGCAAGGGTTGATATTTTTTTTAGCTCCTGGTCAATTCTTTTATTATCATCAGAAGCCATAGCTATTGCATAGGGGCCCGTAAATATTTCAATTGCAGAGATGTCTAGGTTCAATATATCGCTTAAATTTTCTATATCTGAATCTACAAAAATACTTAAAAATTCAACACTATTTACAATCTCTTTTGTATAAGTAGTTAGTTCATCTTTTTGGTTTGCCATCCAGCCATGATCAGAGGTTACTTGATTAGTATCATCAGGCACGAGCGTTGCTTGAGTAGGCTTAAATTCATTAATTAAGTTTATATAACCCTTATAATCTTGGTTTGAAGGTTCTACGGGGTTTCCCTCAATATTGAGTTCTTTGTTAGCTGCAGATGTAAGATCTTTAATGATTTTTATATCTTTATAAAGAATATGCCTACCATCTGGTCTGGGATGAACAGTTAGACCTATTATGTCTTTCTCAAGTGCTTTTTGTGCAAACCATGCAATATTGGGCTGTTCCCCTCCTCTAGCATTACGAAGAAGGGATATTTTGTTTAAATTTACACTAAGATTCATATTTGCTATTAAATAACCAGTTATATTTTGGTTTATATAGTCTTAAAAACAAGTTTCTCAACATACTTAAAGGGTATCCCATCTGAAATCGTCTTTTATTAAGATGAGATTCTAATTTTATTTTTTGCAATAAAGAGTCTCTTTGCTTTAACGCTAAGATAAGTTCTTTACCTTCTTCTATGTTTTTAGCCAGGAAAGAGGCATCTATAGCACCCTGTGCGGCCCCCTGAGCAAGATGCGGTGTGATTGAATGTGCAGCGTCACCTATTGAAATAACTTTCCCTTTGCCCCACTCAATTCGATTTGATTCATAAATTCTTTTTACTACTAGATCCTCTGTTTCATCAATTAACTCATGGTATTTCTTAGGCATTATGTTTTTTAAAGTTACAACTGAAAGATCTCCTTCTAAAATGTCAATTTTTTGTGAATTAAGAATTAAGGTATAAGCTGTTTGTGAATTTGTTAAAGGGTAAGTTACTAAATGCTTATCTTTTAAAAGAAAGTTGTTAAATTTTTTATAAAGTTCGTTGGCATTATTTGAGATACCCCAAATGCCTATACTTTTTGTGTCCACAATGTTTGATTCGTTTAATGAATTTATTCCTAAGCAATCAATAAATAACTCACCTTTCATAACCCCTTGATTGGTAACAATCTCAATGTCATGTTTATGTTCAATCACATTCTCAATTTTGTAATTAATAATTGAATTATCGTCATTAAGTTTTGACATTAAAATGGAAATTATGTCTCCTCTTCTTATAAATAATGTCCCCTCATCTTCTTTATTTGTTACAGATAATTTATTGAGCAGTTGGTTGTTAGAATAAATATTTAGCATTGGTTCTTGAATTGCTTTTGATTTTATTAAATTTAAGACTCCCAATTCCTTAAATACAAAATGACAATTACTGCTTATTTGAATTGCTGATCTGTTATTTGAAACATTATTAGACTGTTCAACAATCTTAAATTCTGTTTTATTCTGCTGCAAATAGCAGGCAAGCGTTAAACCTGTTATACCTGCACCACCAATTATTACTTTCATTTATAGAGATTTTATATTTAATAATTATAATTTAAATGTGCGCCTGTAGCTCAGTTGGATAGAGCGCTTGGCTACGAACTAAGAGGTCGGGAGTTCGAATCTTCCCAGGCGCACCATATT
>JBELJV010000088.1:0-2615 GCA_042090165.1 Gammaproteobacteria bacterium | reverse complement strand
ACTTGGTTGTTGTTGCTGGCACAAACAAAGATGAGATGAATTATTGGTTTGTAAACTCAGAGTATTTTTATGACACATCTTTTGAAATCAGACGATCACTCAAACGTAGTGAAGCTAATTTACGCAGTTGGAATAAATACCGAAGTGCTATATGGCGTTACAAAGGCGCAGAAGAACCTTTACGCAGAATGAGCAAATCCAATGACAAACTGTACTCATACAGACTGGATTGGGATGAACAGGATGACGGTATTTTTGGTGACTATTCATTATTTGTAGGCGCTGCTCACGGAATAGATATACCTTTCATCGCAAATTCTTTCGATATGGAACAGATACCTTGGTACATAAGAAATATCCTATTCCCAGAATCTTCAGCTGAGGGCCGTGATGCATTGAGTACTTTAATGATGCGTTATTGGGGCAATATTGCAAAATATGGGGATCCAAATGTTTTTGTTTCACAAAAATGGGAAAAATTTAGCGGTAGCGATAATCAAATGATTGTTTTAGATAATCCACAGGACCCAAATTTTGGCATGGTTAAAAGCCCAGTAGAGCCAAAGACATTATTAAAAGAAATAGAATCTGACTCCGCACTTGAAATAGAAGAAAGGTGTCTCATTGGTTGGATAGCTGTACGTGATTTTAACGAAGACAAAAAACCAAAACCCCCGTTTGATTTTTGTTCAAACATTTCAGATGAAGATTTGTTAAAACTCAGAAACCAAGTAGAGGGTCGAGGCTAATTCTTGCATCGACGGCCTTAAAGCTATTCATCCTATTTTTTCAACACCAAATTATGGTTAAATAATAATTAGGAGTTAGATAATTATGAAAAATATATTCTTTTTAATTTTATATCTGTCAATGTTCTCATTTTCACATTCTGCAAAAGAAGGTGACTTAGATGGCGCGTGGCGCGCAATAGAAGCCTTCATTAATGGTGAAAGGCAGGAATTTGTTGATGGCTTAATGGTTGCCAATGAAGGCTACATGTCAGTAAATTGGACAGCAGCTGATGGCAAAAAATACTTTAACTATTCTTCTTATGAATTTGATGGAGGTATGGTTAGTGTTGAGATTCTTAACCATTCACTTGAGCAATACATTGGAGCAAAGTTTTCCCACAAACCAGACTTTATGGGGGATAAAAAATCTTACATCACTACTTTTGTATGGGATGAAGTTGAATACACCCACAGATGGGAGAAAATGAGTTGCGCAACAGAAAGATGTGCGCGAAGTTCAAATTTCGGTAATTAAAAAAAAATTATCTTGGGGTTTGATGCATTTAGCTCATTAAGACCCCAAGATAAAATATGTTAAAAACTAATCAGGATTGATTCTTAATAGATTAGTTGTCATGTAAGACAACCCAGGTTCAAAAGAAGTGCCTGCCTCCTGAAGAAATTCCTGAAACTGTTTGGTATTTGGATAATTAGCTAAAAACTCTAATGCTGCTGCTGCATCATCAAAGCTTACAGAAGCTGAGTGTGTGCTACTACCACCACCCAAATGCTCTACACGTAAAACATAGGAATTACCTCCAAATGGTTCTTCAAACATTTTCTTTGCCATCTTTGCAAATGCAGGTCCATATACAGCAGGGTTATTAACATTGGCAACAAAAGTCACTCCTGCAGTTGATTTTCTACCATCTCCTTCAACAATCAAATAACTTGTAAGGTTGTTATACACTGGCTGTGCTCCTGCTGCGGCCATTGCTTGACCAAACTCAGCGAAGGCTTGTGAATTTGAAAATATCTCACCAGCACGCTGATATCTTGCTGCGCTTTTGTAGTAAAACTGAGCAGAATGTGTGATGCCAGAACTTCCTGCATGTGAAACTCTCATAAGGGTTGCTTCAAATTTTTCTTTTGCAATTTCTGGACTTTTCATTAGTTTATCAAATGCTGCCCCGCAAGCTGGTTCATTTGGACAATTGAAAAAGTAGTTTGCTTGAAACTTTGAATAATTTGGCTCGTCATGGTCATCTGCAAAAATAACCAGTGATGTAGAAATTAAAAGTGTAATTAATAATCTTTCCATAATTACACCTTACACTTTATCTAATAGGTTTGTGTTACTTTTTTGTTAAATTTTTTCAAAAAAGCTGACAGAATATAAACAGAAGCAAAATGGTATTAAAACCTAGCAGAAACATAGCAATGCCTGTGTTATTCTTATTTAGATGAGTTCAGAAGTTTGGTCAGCTATCAAAGAAGAAGTTGCTTTGCGCATAGCAGCTGAACCAAGTCTAGATAAATTTTTAACTAATTTAGTATTGAAACAATCCTCAATTAGCTCGGCTACAGCAGCAATCATAGCCTCAAAAATTAGGAGCGACGCGCTCTCCTCCAATGAAATAAATGCCTACATAAACGATGCTTATGCTCGCTGTGCCAATATCAGGGAGAAATTAGAAGCAGATTTAGAATTCTTTAAAATTATGGATCCTGCATGTCAATACTATTCAACACCCTTATTATTTTACAAAGGGTTTTTGGCACTCTCGACTTATCGAGCCGCACACTGTTTATGGAATCATGAAAGGCACACTATGGCACTGTTTTTACAAAACAGAGCTTCTGAGGTGTTTGGTGTTGATATTC
>JBELJV010000019.1:0-14678 GCA_042090165.1 Gammaproteobacteria bacterium | reverse complement strand
ACCGACACAAGGATTTTCAGTCCTTTGCTCTACCAACTGAGCTATCTGGGCACAAGAGTGAATATATTACTGCTTAATATTTTTCAAAGCAAAGGATTGTTCGACAGAAAATAGCTTAATTCTTTTCCATTTTGGCATGGCTACACCATTGCCAGAACCATGCCCAGCTCTCAAAGTATCATAGAGCATTACTGGATTATTGCAGCCCTGATATTCTTGCTGTCTTGCCGTAAATTTGTATGAGTGTGATGGTACTACACGGTCATCTCGACGAGCTGTTGTAGTTAAAGTTGGCGAATAACAAACTCCAATTTTTGTTTGGTGATACGGTGATATTTCTATGTTTCTATGGAAGTCTTCTTGGCTAAGAATTGGGTAGCCATAATCGCCTCTCCAGCCCCAACCCTCAGTAAATTCTGTAAACCTAATCATATCCATCACACCAACTGCTGGCAGTGCTGCGCCAAAGTAGTTTGGATTTTGGATTAGGGTCGCACCGACCAATAAACCGCCGTTTGATCTTCCGCTAATCACTGTCGACTTCCTATTGCCGATATCATTGCTCTCAAGAAATTTTGAGGCATATAAAAAATCATCAAACACATTTTGCTTCGTACCCAATCTTCCAGCATTGTGCCAAGCTTTACCAAATTCTCCACCTCCACGAATATTCGCGACCGCTAACACTCCACCCATCTCAAGCCAAGCTACGTATTTTGGCGTAAATGATGGTCGAATAGAAATGTTGTAACCACCATAAGCATATAAAAATATTGGAGTATCTTTATTCAGCTTAGTAGAGCTTTTATATGAGTAAGTAATTGGTACCATAGTGCCATCTTTGCTCTCATAATTAGTGTTAACTTCCGTGTAATCATTAGGATTAAAGCCCGGAATGGCCTCCTCCCACAATAGTTCTAGTGAATTGTTTGTGAAATCAAAAGAGAAATACTGAACGGGCTGAGTATAGCTTGTTACGCTGAACATTATTGCGTCATCACCAATACTCTGGAACCCGCCAATAGTGCCGCTCAAACTTTCTGGCAAAGTTACATCAAGCCGTTCACCTGAGTGATTGAAAAATACAATTGCGGACCGCATGTCAGCATGATCAATATAATCGGCAATTAAATAATCATTTACAAAAGAAACACCCTTTAATGCAAAGTTATCTTCTGAAACTACTTCAACCATCTGTAAATTAGCAAACAATACTTTTACTAACCTGTAGTTATCAGCTTCTAGGTTAGTTATAAAAAATAAACCGTCATCGTCGGCATGTATGTAATTAAAACTTGCTTGATTAATAGGTGTTATGGGCTCAAGAGTTTCTAAGGACTTTCCAAAAAGATAAAAATTTTCTTCTTCTGATCCAGTTATTACTTTAATTAATATTTTTTTGTCTTCACCAATAAAAGATACGGTGTAATTTTGTTCTGGATTGATTTGTCCGTAAAAGAGTTTTTCCTCTCCCGTTCTAATATCAGCAAAATATATGGCAGCATCATAACTTTGCTGACTTAGCCTATTTTCTGGTAATGGTTTTGGATATTTATTGTAGTAGAACCCAGATGAATCATCTTTCCAAGCAATATCTGAAAACTTTACTTCGGTAATCTCAAGATCTAGCTTCTCATTGGTTTCTAGGTTCAAAATTTTTATTGTTCGCCAATCAACGCCGCCATCTGTAACTGAGTACGCTAAATATTTTTTATTTGGTGAAATTGAGACCTTATCAAGATTAAGTGTTTGGTCATCTGACCATCTGTTTGGATTAAGAATAACTTTGTCTTCCTCACCCTTTTTCATATACAAATGATGTTCTTCAGCACCAGAGTTATAAAAATAGTATTCACTTTCAGGATTAAAATAGGCTAAAGAGTAGTATTCAGAGCTATAGGCCTCAGTTAGAATTTTTTGTATATTCTCTATTTCTGATCCAGCTAAATAGGACTCAACTAAAGCATTTTGTTGATCAGACCATTCAACAACATATGGTGACTCAAAATCTTCCATGTATCTATAGGGATCGATGACTGTTGTACCGTGTAAGTTATAATTTGATCGTTCTTTTTTTGGATTTGGGTAATCAAAATCAGCTGAACATGAAGTAAGTAAAAAAACTATTAGTAAATATCTCATATCTGTCTCCTTAACTGCATTGAAGAAACTTCATAAATGCAGTATTTTCTATTTTTAAACTGGTAATCCATATTAATGAATTTAACTGAAAAAATAAAAGAATTGCATGCTTCAAAATATAAGTTTGTTATTGTTTCAAGTGGTGGAGGAAGTAATGCCATAGCATCTTTGCTAAAGGTGCCAGGCGCAAGCAATACAGTACTAGAAGCATATATACCCTATGCAAAAGAATCATTGGATTTTTATTTAATGAAGAAGCCTGATTTTTATGCTTCAAAGGATACTTCATTAAGAATGGCTGCTCGTGCATATAGTGCTGCTAAAAAAATTGATCAAGAATCATCGCTGAACCATCTGCTTGGAGTCTCAATTACGGCTTCATTAAGCACAACCTATGAGAAAAGAGGCGATCATAAATTTCATATTGCATTACAGACCCAAGATTTTTCAAAAAGCATTTCCTGCAAGCTAGAAAAAGGCAAAAGAACAAGAGAGGAAGAGGAAGAGCTTGTCACCGCTTTTGTAGTTAACTTGCTTGCTGAGTGTAGTGAGTTTGAGTACGACTATCCCAAAATACCTGAAGAGGTGTTGTTTGATGAAGTAAAAGCTGAAAAAGGATGGGCAGAACTAATGAGCAACAAAATTAATTATGTTTTATCAGAAGATGCCTCTCCAGAATTAATTTTTCCAGGCGCTTTCTATCCGTATCATGATGGCCACAAAGCCATGAAAGACTTAGCAGAGCAAGAAACAGGTAAAAAAATATTTTTTGAAATTTGCATTCAAAATGTAGATAAGCCACCTATTAGTTACCACCAAATAAAAAAAACAGTCATGCAGTTTAACGATTCTGAAAATTGGGTGCTAACTAAGGCAGGAAAATTTTCAGAAAAATCAAAACTATTCCCAAACTCTACATTTATTATAGGAGCTGACACTTTAGTTAGGATTATGGATGAAAGGTTCTATGAAAGCAGAAAAGAGATGCTCAAAGAACTTGAGATCTTCAATGAAAATAATAACCACTTTTTAGTTTTTGGTAGAGAATATCAAGGAAAATTTACGACCTTATCCAACGTGCAATTGCCTGATGATATTAGTGCTAGGTTTAAAGGTTTTGATGAAGAAATTTTCAGAAAAGATATTTCATCAACTAGCATTAGGTTGAGTAAAGAAGAGGATTAGTCTGGTTTTACGAAACCGCTTGGTTTTTCATAGTTTTCATTATTAAGGAATAATGACATTTGTTGATTTAACCACTTCCTATTTTCTTTAATAGATAGATCAAGGTGTTTCTCATTTATTAGCATGGTTTGCAGGTCAACCCATGCATCCCACGCTTCCTTAGAAAAGTTTTGCATAATATTCATGCCCTTTTCACCTGGTATTGGCGGAAAAGGCAGAGCATCTAGCTCTTTCTTATACTTTTTACAAAAAACTTTAGCCATCTTGTAATAATTTATCAGAAATTGGTTTTGGAAGGGCAATATTAGCTAAGTCTTTCTTTGAAAACCACTCGCCTTTCATCTCTGCTGGTAGTTTTGTTACTTGTTTAAAACGAAAATGAATATGTCTGTGAGAAAGAGTATGCTTGTTAGTCGTATTGAACTTGTTAACTATCTTTACAGGGGGCATCCATAGTTTTTTCCAAAAACCTAAAGCCTCTGTTTGTGAAAGAAAATATCTTGGACCATCTTTATACAAAGAAAACTCTAGATACACATCTTTCTTGATGGGTTTTTTTGTACCAGGCAACCGAAAATCATTTTCTTTGAAAGCAAGACAGTTTTTGTTAAGTGGGCACTCAGGACATAGTGGTGCTTTTGGCGTGCATAAAGTTGCCCCAATATCCATTATTCCTTGTTGATAAGAATATGGGTCGTCCTCATCTAAGCATTGGGCAGATAAGTTCCAAAACAAGCCTTCTTTAAACTCCTGCTGTAAAAACAGCCGTGCTATTACCCTTTTAACATTAGCATCAAGTATGGGGAAGGGTTTTTGATAAGCAATTGATAATATAGCTCCGGCAGTCGAGCGTCCTATACCTGGTAATGTTATAAGCTCATCATATGTGGCTGGAAACCTGCCATTGAAATCTAAAAATATCTTTTCTTTTGCTTGGTATATGAAGGAAGCTCTTCTGTAATAACCAAGGCCACTCCATAAACTCAATATGTCATCTTCAGTTGCCATTTTCATTGATGAAAGGCTCGGATATTTCCTTAAAAATTTATTGTAATAGCTTTTAGCAGTTACAACTTGTGTTTGTTGCAACATCATTTCAGAGATCCAAACCTTATATGGTGTAACAGATTTTCGCCATGGCAAATTTTGTCTGCCATTTTTTTTGTACCACTGTGTTACTAAGGCACCTAGATTATGCTCTTGTGAATCGTCCATCTATAAATTTATAAATGATGGGCTCACCAGTTGCAATTTCTAGTTTCAAAATGTCAGTTTCGTTTAAGTCTTCAATGAATTTAACTAAAGATCTCAAAGAGTTACCATGAGCAGCAATTAAAACATTTTTGCTGTCATTAATTTCTGGCATTATGTCGGATTCAAAATAAGGAACAACTCGATCATAAGTATCTTTAAGGCTCTCACCGCCTGGTGGGGGGACATCATATGACCTTCTCCAAACATGTACTTGTTCCTCGCCAAATTCAGCACGAGCTTCGTCTTTATTCATGCCAGTGAGGTCACCATAGTCCCTTTCATTAAGATTAACTGACTTAATTGTTGTGAGATTTGGTTCATTAAGCTTCTCAAGGATTATCTCACCTGTGTTTTGAGCTCGTTTTAATTCAGAAGTGAACATGACATCAAAATTAAAACCTTGGTCTTTAAGTTTCTTACCGGTATTCTCAGCTTCGGAGACTCCTTGATCAGTTAAACCTGGATTCTTCCACCCAGTGAATAAATTTTTTCTATTCCAATCGCTTTGTCCGTGTCGTACAAGTACTAGATAATTAACTTTCATTTGTCCTTTAAAATAAATTCTATATTGTATAAGCTAACAACAAAATTGATATATGAATTTCTTCGATTTCTTAACAAATAATTGGTACGCCTCGCTACCACTTTTGATAATTCTTATTTCTTGGTATGTCTATGAAAGCAATAAGGGCGGCAAAAAGATTGACCCTTCAGCTGCAGTGGCTATGGTAAATGCCGATCAAGCAATGTTTGTTGATATTAGGGATAAAGATTCATTTGAAACAGGCCATATTCATGGCTCTATTAATATTCAAAAAGACAGTTTTGAAAAACAAGAACATTTGCTTAAAAAAGGCAAAGCAGTGATTGTGGTTTCTGAGAATGGTCTCGATGCTGGCTCAGCAGGCGTTGAATTAAAAAGAATTGGTGTCGAGGAGGTCTTTTTGTTAAGAAATGGGTTAATTTCTTGGTATGAAGAAAGCCTTCCACTAATCAAGTAGAAGGCTCAAAAAAAATTATTATTTGGTAAGTGTTCCCACGATGTGAGCAATAATCTTGTATGGATCTGCATTTGAAGCAGGTCTTCTGTCTTCAAGGTATCCATTTTTCCAATTATTCTCCACATTGGCGATAGGAATTCTGATGCTTGCACCTCTATCACTTATGCCATATGAGAATTTCTCAATGCTTTGTGTTTCATGTAAACCAGTTAGTCTTTGGTCATTGTCTGAACCATACGCAGCAATTCCCTCTGCGTGGACTTCACCAAGCTTGTCACACATTGCTGAGAAAAGCTCTTCTGAACCGTTTGTTCTCATTTCTTCATTTGAGAAGTTTGTGTGCATTCCAGAACCGTTCCAGTCTCCAGATTTTGGTTTTGGATGGATGTTAACACCAACGCCAAACTCTTCTGCAATTTTATAAAGTAGGTAACGACTTACCCATAAGTCATCGGCAGCTTTGATGCCTTTCCCAAAACACTGATATTCCCATTGGCCCAAAGCTACTTCAGCATTGGTTCCTGTTAGATGAATACCAGCAGCTAAACATGCATCAAGATGCGCTTCAGAGATTTCTCTACCAGAAACGTTGTCTGCACCAACACCACAGTAATAGTCTCCTTGTGGTCTAGGCTCTCCTTTTTCCCAACCTAATGGTGAGCCATCAGGGTTAGTAAAGAAGTATTCTTGCTCAAATCCAAACCACCACTCATCTGTAACTACATCTGCAGCAGCAGCTCTTGTATTTGATGGATGTGTTGTATGATCAGCTGACTGAACCTCACACATAACTAGATAGTCAGAATATACAGGGCTCTCATAAGTTTGCACTGGAAGTAAAAGACAATCAGAGCTTCCACCCTCTGCTTGCTGTGTTGACGACCCATCAAAAGACCAACCAGGTGCTGACTCTTCATCAGTAACCTTGATTTTGCTTCTCATGGAAGGCTCTGGTTGATAACCATCTAACCAGATGTATTCATATTTATTCAAATCACCCATTATGGCTCCTTAATAAAAGTTAATAAAAATTCTATGCATTCTGTTCTGCAGGATTTTTTGAAGTTAAACTCGATCGTGTTTAACGCACGCGTTCCTTCGGCTTTCGCTTACTTCCGTCTTCTAGTAGAAGATGAACGATTTTAACTTTATTACCCACTAGGGCCCCTTTTTAACCATGGAGTATGGTGCAAATTATAAATGCTAATTAATTTTAAATGGTCTTTGCAACTTAAAGCAAGTTTTATGAGAAATGCTTAAGGATAATTGGAATTTTTGACTCGAGATTATCAAAACTGTGAGAGCCCCCTTCATCAATTTTAATGTTGGCACCCTCAAAATATTTTGCTCCATAACGATAATCTAATGTTTCATCGCCAGTTTGAAGAAGAACAAGATATTTTGCTGGATCGGGTTTTTGAATAAATATATCTTCAAGACTATCTACCCATTCTTGATCAATGAAATATGTTTCATTTGTGTTTGGATTTATGTTTTCACCTCTATCATTCTCAAAGATCTTGTAAGCCCATACCGCTGGGTTGATCATTGCAGCTTTAATATTGTGTTTTTCTGCAAGATAGCATGAAAAGTAGCCACCCAGTGAGCTGCCTATTAAATGAACACTTCGTTCTTGTAATTCTTTATCAATGATTTGGCTTAGTTGCTCTATAGCTTCTCTAGGGTGAGACTTTAAAGTTATAGACAATACCTCATAGTCACTATTATCTTTTAATACACTAATCAGCAGCTCAGCCTTTCGAGCTTTCGCATGTGAATTCCATCCGTGCACATAAATAATGAGGTTAGGTTTTTTCATAGAAGTCATTAGTGAGAATCATATCAAGAACTTCAGTAAAAAACCGATTCTGTTGCGATTTTTCATCGACTGATTTTGGAAATTTTTCGAACTCGAAAGGAAATTGATTTGGTGAATAGCCATTGAATCGTGACACTTCACATAACTCAACATCATGATAAACATTGGCTTCAAAAATTAATGAATTTAGAAGAGTAGTGTCAAGATTAGAAAACCTTAGCATCATATTTCCAGTATGTTTCGATAGCGCGATATACTCAAATTCTGCATTGAAGCTTGTTTGTTTGCTGGTAGATTTGAGCACTAGTTGAGAATTTTTAAACTCACGGAAAATTTTTTTTACCCGAACATAATTTGCAGAACTAACTGCTAATTGGTGATTATTTTTTTTATATTCATCCATGTTTGTAGGGTAAATATTTTTTTGAATCCTCAAAATATGATTGAATATGTTGGGATTCTTTGGCACAAAAATCACCTATTGCATCTCTAAAGGCTTTTTCTGCGATCCAATGATACGACGTATTAATAACTGGCTCAAAACCCCTTTTTAATTTATGGTGACCTTGGATTCCAGGATCAAAAGTAAGGCACTCTCTCTTTATAGCAAGCTCAATTCCTTGGTAATAGCAGGCTTCAAAGTGAAGGAAATTAATATTTTCTCGTGCACCCCAATATCTGCCATACAACTTAGTATTTTTCTGAAAAAAAAGGGCAGCTGCAATTCTTTGACCACCTTTATGAGCAAACAGGATAATCGGTTTTAGGTTTTTTAGGTCTTTGAAAAAGGCACTTGTAAGGTAAGGTCTTTGTCCCCTAACTGCATAAGTGATTGAATAGAACAAATAGAAGTCATTCCAGTCCTCATTTGTAATATTCTCAATCACTTGAAACTCAATATTTAGTTGTTTGATATAGTCACGTTCTTTTTTAATATTTTTTCTGTGCCTAGATGTGAGGGAATTGAGAAAATCATCAAAAGAAAGGTAATTTTTATTCTGCCAAACAAAGTTACAATCAAGTCTCTCAATAAAATCTAATTCTTTGAAAATATTTCTTTGCTCTTGTCCAACAAAAAGCGCATGCAAAGAAGAGTAATTATTTTCATCAGAAAATTTTCTTAAATCCTGAAGTGCCTCTATCGCTTTATCATCGTCATCGGCATAAATTCTATTGCCTTCAACAGGCGTGAAAGGAATACTCATAACTAGTTTTGGATAATAATGGCGGCCATGATTGTGGAAAGCATTTGCCCATGAATAATCAAAAATAAACTCCCCTTGGCTATTATTTTTTTCATAAAAAGGAATAAATGAATTATTTTTATGGTGAAAATAATTAGCTGACCAACCAGAATCTTCATCAAGGCAATTATTTTTTTCTAAAGAATTGAGAAATTCATAAGAAAAGAATGGATCAGATTGATCCTTTATGAATAAATCCGATAAGTTTTTGGAATTTTTTTCAATTGTATAGCCCACTTTGATTCTCTAAAAACAATATAACAGCAATAACTAGTCCGACATGACTGTTTGATTTAAATGCGTCTAAATTTTTCCCTTCCTTCGATAGTTTATTTTGAAAATATGCTTGGTATATCAAAAACAACACACCTATAGACATCATTTGAAGGTTATTAACCTTTGTAAAACAGATTACCAAAAGAATGAAACAGGTAAATAATAAAACGATTACTTTCCTTGTGTCGTCTCCAAAAAATATGGGCAAAGAGTTAAGTTCCAATTTACGATCATCATCAATATCGCACAAAGCATAGTAGCTGTCATACGCTACTATCCAAAAGACACAAGCCAAATAAAGCAACCATGCATCCATAGATATGCTTTCATTTACAATTGCAAAAGATATTGGCAGTGACAGTCCAAATGTCAGTCCTAGGAACAATTGAGGGATTCCAAGAAATCTTTTCATTAGCGGATACAGAAGAATCATTGGAATCGCGATGATTGCAGCAAAACAAATAACAAAAGCATTGGTTAATGACAAAAGATAAAGGCAACCTATGCCCAATAAGGCTGTAAAGATAATCCCCTCAGCAAATGACAACTCCCCATTAGCTAATGGCCTGTCTTTAGTCCTATCAACCTCTCGATCATATTTATGGTCGAGAAGATCATTAATTGCACAGCCGAGTGATCTCGTTAGAAATGAGCCTAAAACTACAATTGTAAAGTGATCAATCTCAAAACTATTCGTTATAAATAGCCCCCAAAGCCCAGGCCACAGCAGAAGCCAAAAACCAATTGGATTATAGAACCTGATTAATGATAGGTAGGAGTTAACCTTATTCATTGAATAAGAATACTTCAATTACCGAGAATTTTTGATCGTTGTAACTATAAATACACTTACGCCCCAAGAAGGCTTGGTCATCGAGCTCATAATCTGCTATGTAAGTTTCATGTTTTTTGATGTTGCTATCTGAAAAGAGATATTTACCAAGAGGCTCTTCTTCTAAGCGCCCAAATTTTGCAAATTCCTTGATAACATCCTGACTAAAAAAACTTTCTGCAAAAACAAGATTATGGTCTGACTTCAAAAGAATTTTTCTGAGATTGCCAAGCACAAACTCTGCTGATATTTGCTCATCATGATGTTTGCAGATTTGCTCATCAAGCACTACGAGATCAATTTTTGTCTCAAGCGATCGCAACCTGTTCATTAATGAGTTATTTTCTTCTACCCAGGATTTCATATGTGGATATGAAATCTCCAGATTTTGAGTGTAAAGTTGCCAATTTGTTTTTATTTTTGGTGTCATAATTAAGTCAGGTGATTATAATACTACCCTTACTAAAAACACATAAATTATGGAATTTAAAAAATGGGAATGCATCGTATGTGGATGGATTTACGATGAAGAAAAAGGCCACCCTGAAGAAGGGATAGAGTCTGGCACACGCTGGGAAGATGTCCCACAAGATTGGGTTTGCCCTGAATGTGGCGTTGGGAAAGAAGATTTTGATATGATTGAGATATGAGTATCCTTTCAGCACCCAAGAATTTAACAAGAAATGTACTAATTGGAATGGGTCTTGGTGTGCTCATTGCGGCAATTTTTCATTATCAGCAAGCTGCAATACCGGCTATGCTTTTTGACTTTGTTGAAAAGTATATTTTTAACCTAGGCGGCCAGATATTTAAAAACTTACTTATGCTGGTGGTAGTGCCATTAGTTTTCTTCTCATTAGTATCGGGGATTTCATCGCTTTCAAACATGGTGAAACTAGGTTCAATTGCAACTAAAACAGTTGGCTTATATCTGTTCACAACAGGTTTAGCAGTTTCAACAGCATTAATCTTTGGATGGGTATTTAATCTATCAGGTTATGAGGGCAAGGTTGCCAGTTTTGCCCCTGTTGCCGGCGAGGCAAGTTTGTATGACACAGTCCTTAGAATATTTCCAAATAACATGTTCGGTGCTTTTGTTGAGAATAATATGCTTGGCATCGTATTTATAAGTATTTTATTTGGAATAGCTTTAAATCTAACTGACGAGCTAACTGACGGTCTATCGAAATCATTTGAACGCTTTAATACGGTGTTTTTGAAAATAGTTTTACTAATTATGAGTTTTGCACCTGTTGGAGTTTTTTGCTTGATGGGAAGCTATGTGATGGCCAAAGGTCTAAATATTTTTGGTGATTTAGCACAGTACGTAATCTTATTAATCTTCGTGCTGCTATTTCATCTTAGTGTGACCTACTCTTTGTTACTTAAGCTTTTCGCAAATTTAAACCCACTAATATTCTTTAGAAAAATGAGAAACGTAGCTCTATTTGCTTTCTCAACATCTTCATCGGCAGCAACAATCCCAGTCACATTGAAAACAGTTACCGATGATTTGGGAGTGAAAAAAGATGTTTCATCTTTTGTTGTGCCAGTTGGAGCTACTATCAATATGGATGGAACAGCGATCATGCAAGGCTTAGCAACCATGTTTATAGCATCTACAGTGGGGGTAGATCTGACTTTTGCACAATATGCACAGATTGTGTTTCTTGCAATTATCACTTCAATAGGGACAGCGGCCGTTCCATCTGCTGGAACGGTTACCTTGGCGTTAATTTTAGGTTCTGTGGGATTACCTCTTGATGCAATCGGGCTAATACTCGCTGTAGATAGGATTTTAGATATGGTAAGAACTTCGGTAAATGTTTGCGGAGATGCTGCAGTTTCTTGTATAGTAGCTAAATCCGAAAACGAATTAGACGAACAAACATTTAATAATAGGTTGGGATAAAAATTATGGAGAACTTTATTATTGGTCCAATGACCCCGTGGGGTCCTTTTGTAACAGGCTTTGTTGGCCTGTTTTTTGCCTTTGTCTTGTATGGGTTAATTATGAAATACCCTGCAGGTAAAGATTCTGTTGTAAAAATTGGTGATCAAATACATTTAGGGGCAAAAGTCTTTATGCTCACTGAGTATAAGATCCTTGCTCCAGTAGTTGTGGCACTTGTCGTGGCTTGTGGCTTTTCACCTCTTGGGTGGTATACAGCTGCTGCAATAGCAGTAGGAGCATTATCTTCAGCAATTGCTGGTTTTATAGGCATGTATGCAGCAACTCAAGCTAACGTTAGAACAGCTACAGCCGCAGAGGAATCAGGACAGGAACAAGCACTATCAGTTTCGTTTTTTGGCGGCTCAATTATGGGTTTGTGTGTTGCTTCAATGGGATTAGTTGGACTAGGTGGCTTGTATTTCTACTTCACAGGCGCGATGGATGATCCAGATAAGATTGCAAAATCTCTTGAAGGTTTTGGAGTGGGAGCATCTGCAGTTGCTTTATTCTCAAGAGTGGGCGGCGGTATATTCACTAAGAGTGCTGACGTAGGCGCAGACTTAGTAGGAAAAATTGAAGCAGGGATACCTGAAGATGACCCAAGAAACCCAGGTGTTATTGCTGATAACGTTGGAGACAATGTAGGTGATATTGCTGGGATGGGCTCAGATATTTTTGAGTCATATTGTGGCGCAATGATTGCTTCAATAGCTATTGCAGCAACAGTTGGTAACTATGAACTTATGTTCTTACCTTTATGGTTGGCGGCATCAGGCTTGTTTTGCTCTTTATTGGGCATTCTTATTGTCAGAACACAAGTATCACAATCTCCTGCTGTTGCATTAAGATTTGGAACATTTTTCTCACCGATTATATTTTTAATTTTTGCTGGAGTAAGTATTTATTATTCCCCAAGCATTGAGATGTCAGTCTTCTATTCAGTGTTAACAGGCGCTATTGGTGGAATACTAATTGGCTTAATCACTGAGTATTACACAGGTGGAGAAACAGAAGATTCTCCAGTAGGCAAAATTGCTAAATCTGGTGAAACAGGACCAGCTACTGTGATGATTACCGGATTGAGTGTTGGTATGCAATCAGTCGTATTACCGTTATTTGTGATTGCAGGAATCATCGGTATTTCAACTTACTTCTCAGGCCTATATGGTGTCGGTATAGCAGCGGTGGGCATGTTAGCTACTGTTGGCATTACTATGGCAATTGATGCTTATGGTCCAGTTGCTGATAATGCTGGTGGTATTGCAGAAATGAGTGGCATGAAACCAGAAGTTAGAGAGATTACAGATTCATTAGACGAGCTGGGCAATACAACTGCTGCAATTGGCAAAGGTTTTGCAATTGGTGCTGCAGCTCTAGCAGCTTTGGCAATTATTGCTGCTTACATGCTGGCAACAGGCATTGAGAACCTTTCGTTGAATGATCCAAGAGTTTTGATGGGCATGTTCATTGGCGGCTCAATACCGTTCCTAGTTTCATCCATTACTATGACAGCAGTGGGTGACGCAGCTTTTGAAATGATTGAAGAGATTAGAAGACAATTTAGAGAGATCCCAGGGTTATTAGAAGGCAAAGCTGAGCCTGATACAGCTAAATGTGTTGATATCGCTACTAATGCAGCCCTCAAGAAAATGCTTCTTCCAGGAGCAATAGCTATCGGCTCACCAGTGGCAGTTGGTTTTATTTTAGGCCCCGTTCATTTAGGAGGCATGCTAGCAGGAGCACTGCTCGGGTGTGTGTTAATGGCTTTAATGATGGCTAATGCTGGTGGAGCGTGGGACAACGCAAAGAAATTTGTTGAGAAAGGTAACTTTGGAGGCAAAGGCACAGAAGCACATGCAGCAACTGTTGTAGGTGATACTGTTGGGGATCCTTTCAAAGATACTTCAGGACCAGCAATGAATATTTTGATCAATGTGATGGCTATCGTTAGTTTAGTTATAGCTCCACTTCTATAAAGAAAATAAATTAGTTTAAGGGCTACTGTAAAAGGTGGCCCTTTTTTTATATATTAAATTGATGGAAATTTTCACTCTCGGAGGCGCTGTTTTTTTAGTCTCATTTGTTCTTTTTAAAGTTTCAGCTTTTCGTAAAACCAAAGCCAATGAAACCTGGACAAAATTAGCCTTGGTTGGTGTAGTTGATTATCTTGTTCTGGTAGCAGGCACGCTAGGCACAGGCATATTATTTATGACAGTCTACTCAATGGCTCATGGTTAACGAAACGCTTTTATCAGTAGCCTCAATGGTATTAAATTTAATAGTAATTTTTGGTATTTGGGGAATTTTAGCTGAGGCAGTAAGAAGAATTTTTAAACTGGAATGGAAAAGTCCTTTTATGTTCTTGTTAATATGGCCAACCTTATACGCTGCGATATTTAGTTGGGATTATTTATTAGGTTAATCAGTTATTTACTGAAAGATCCAGACTGGAAGTCCTCAATTGCTTGAAGAATTTCCTTTTTTGTATTCATCACAAATGGCCCATATTGAAAAATTGGCTCATACAGTGGTCTGCCACCTATTAACAAAAATCTAGATTGATGTTTGGTGGTGATTTTAGCCGAACTTGAAAAGCAGATGCCATTTCTTGACGAAAGTGTTTCAGCATCAACTTTTATTTCTCCTTCGAAAGGATAAAGGAAGTAGTTTTTGCTTTCATGTCCAGTAAATAAAAAAGGGTCTTTACCAATTGAAACATCAAAATAATCCAGCTCTGTTGTTAGTCCTTGTATGGGGCCCTGGTATTCTTTGTAATTGCCAGCTATTAATTTGATTCGCGTTGAACCTTCTTCAATAGATACAATGTCTGAAGCTTTGATATCTTTATAGCGTGGAGGTTGCATTTTTTCATTAGAGGGCAAATTAACCCAAAGCTGAAAACCTTTCATAAGCCCATCTTTTTGTAAAGGCATCTCAGAGTGCACGATTCCTCGACCTGCTGTCATCCATT
>JBELJV010000087.1:0-2673 GCA_042090165.1 Gammaproteobacteria bacterium | reverse complement strand
TACATAGATGATGAGGGTTATCTATTTATTGTTGATCGAAAAAAATCATTAATCATTAGAGGTGGAGAGAATATATCAACACTTGAAATTGAGAATGCATTAGATCGTCATCTAAACATCATAGAATCATGTGTTTGTGGAATAGATGATCCAAAGTTTGGTGAAGTTGTTGGCGCTTACGTATATTGTAATGCAGACGTTTCTGAAGAAGCTATTAAAGAATTCTTAAACGAATCTATTGCTGGCTACAAGGTTCCAGAAGTACTACATATTTCTAAAGATCCTTTACCTAGAATTGCTACAGAAAAAATTAATAGGGTTGGAATTAAAAAAATACTTTTATCAAAATATCAGATGAGATAGATTACGATTATGCCAAAAAATATTTATATTGTTGAAGACGAACCAGATATTCGTGAAGCGCTTGCTTATAACTTTAAAAAAGAAGGTTTTAATTCATTTGAATTTTCCAATGGCAAAGATTGCCTGGAAGCCATAAATAAAAAAAAACCTGATGTTCTCATTCTAGACATCATGTTACCTGGTATTTCGGGGCTTGATGTATGTCGTGAAATCAGATCAGATGAAAGCTTATCTAGCATAGCAATCATTATGTTAACTGCAAAAGGAGAAGAGATAGACAGAATTGTAGGTTTTGAATTGGGTGCTGATGATTATGTTACAAAACCATTTAGTGTCAGAGAATTAATACTAAGAGTAAAAGTTATCCTAAAAAAACAAAAAGAATTATCACAAAATGGAGGCATTATTAATTTCGGACCAATCTCAATTAACCACGATGCTCATGAAGTAAAAATCCATGATAAGGAAATTACCCTAACGGCTCTTGAATTTAGATTGCTGGACCACTTATTAAGGCGGAAGGGCAGAGTTCAAACAAGAGATCAGCTCCTTGGTGATGTATGGGGTTACAGTTCAGAGGTAACTACTAGAACAGTAGACACTCACATAAAAAGGTTAAGAGAAAAACTAGGCGTCACAGGAGATTTAATTCAAACCATAAGAGGTGTTGGGTACAGATTTAACAACATCAGTTAATGGCTAACAATATTCGAACTTTAAAGTTCTCTAGAATTTTTTTACTGTCTCTAACCTTCTTAATTTTTATTACTTTTATCGTAGTAACAATCTTCTCATCATTTATCTTTAATAATTCTAGAATTCAGCAGATTGAATCACTTTACATGCAAGCAAAGACAATAAATACATTAATTCCTCATATTCATCAAAAAGATATAAATTTTGATGAAATAGCTGATTCGTTAGCAATAACAGATTCAGATAATAACGAACTGAGAATTACAATAATAAATAAGAATTGGGAGGTAATTGGTGATTCTTTAATTGAACAACAAATGCTTTCTGGTGTTGAATTGCACTCTCCTGAAAATAGAATTGAAATTAGAGATGCAATAAATAGCGCTTTTGGAACTGCTATCAGGAATAGTGACACTACGGGGGAGGATTTAATTTATGTTGCAATTCTTAGAGATCAAAATGATTTAAGTAAAGGCATAATTCGAGTTGCTCTACCATTCGATTTATCTAGCTCTCTATTTAATTTTTTTATTATTCCCTTCATCATTCTATTTTTTTTAGTTGTAGCATCATCAAGTTTCTTAAGTTTAAATGTTGAAAACAGTATCCGAAAAGATCTTTCTATTTTGTTAAATAACACCCAAAGAGCACTTAAAGGTAAACCTATTAAGAAACAAATAAGAAGAAAAGATGAACAGCTTGAATCAATTTCTAATACAGTAAATGATATTTCTAATCGATTAAATGCAGAAATTGAACAAACTTTTGACCAAAGAACTCGATTTGGATCAGTTTTAGACAGCATCAATCAGGGTGTGATCATTTTTAATAAAAATTATAAAGTTAGATTTACAAATGATATTGCATTAGAAATTTTTGGTAAGCATAAGTTTTTTCTTGGTGAGAAGATAGCAATTAAACAATTACAGTCTATTAACAAGCTTTTAAAGAAGACTAAAGAAAATCTATCTGCTGAAGCTGAATTGATTATTAAAGACAGGGACTATGAAAAAAACCTTCTTCTTTCCGCTACAACCATGCAATCTACCAATGAATATATACTGGTTATAAATGATATTTCGTCTTTACGTAAATTAGAAATTTTACGTAAAAATTTATTAACTGATATTTCTCATGAAATAAAGACCCCTGTCTCAGTTATTAGAGCAGGAGCAGAAACACTCAATTCTGGTGCACTGAACGACACAGAAACTGCCAAGAAATTCACTAAATCAATTCAACAAAATGCAGAACGTTTGAGCGAAATGATTGAGGATCTGCTTGAACTTGAAAAAATTGAATTTGGTGGCCTGGTTCCTACGAAAAAGAAAATGAATGTCTTGCAACAAACAAATATTATTATTGATTCATTGCAATCATTAATGTTTGAAAAAAATATACGACTAAATAATTTAATTTCTTCGGAACATATAATTAAAACTGATAAAGATTCGTTTAGAACTATTCTCTCTAATCTAATAGCAAACGCTATTAAATATTCACCAGATGGATCAACAATTACCTTAAATTCTTTCATCACAGAGACTGATCTAACTGTTGAAATAGCTGATGAAGGCTATGGCATAGAGAAACAGAATTTAAAAAGAGTTTTCG
>JBELJV010000086.1:0-2704 GCA_042090165.1 Gammaproteobacteria bacterium | reverse complement strand
CAAGCCAGGCAGAAACATTAGCAATTCTTTTCAAACCTCCGAGCACAACCATAGCAGTCACAATTACTAAAAAAGCTCCAGCATAGTATTTAAAATTTTCAACCTCTGGAAAGTACAAATCATTTGTAAGCTGAACAACCTGATTGGCTTGGAAAGCAGGCAACCCAGCTATAACACCGGCAAATGCAAAAAAATAAGCCAATGGAAGCATATATTTTGGGAGACCATTTTTGATGATATACATAGTCCCTGCATTAGGCTTGCCATCAGGCCCAGTTTCTCTATATAAAACTGATAAAGTTGCAGTAAAAAATTTGGTAGCAATACCAAATACGGCAGTTACCCACATCCAAAAAATGGCGCCAGGACCGCCCAGCTGTATAGCGACAGCCACACCAGCAATATTGCCGAGACCTATAGTTCCTGAGAGACTAGCTGTAAGTGCTCGAAAATGACTAACTTCACCCACCTCATCCTTACTAGGATGTTTGCCCATTAAGACTTCAAAACCGTAACCAAGATATCTAAAAGGTTTTAATTTTGTCCTAAGGGAAAAGTAGACACCTGCGCCAAGAAGCAACATGGCAGTTTGCCAGCCCCATGCTATGTCTACAAATTCTGCAAAGAAGTTATCAATAAATTCCATGAGATTTACATCCTATGAAAAGAAATAAAGAAAGCAAAGGAAAAGCCACATTTATGTGGCTTTTTCAATGAATATATATCTTTATGATTCGTCAGGGTCTGGGTAGAACTGATAAGAGTTACTTGGATTTGGGCCCTCACAACTTGCAGCTGCATCAAACATTGCTTGTATCTCTGACCCATCTTCGCCAAACCTTACATAAGCTGCCTCAGCATCCTCATGGTTGTAATAGTAGTTCATCCAGAAGAAATCATAATTTACGTATGGTTCAGGATTATCTCCATTATGAAAATATACTGCATATCCAAACGGTTCACGTTCTTCAGCTAAAGCATACTCGTTGAAAGCTCCTACTGCCTCTCTAAGATTATCTATGCCATTTTCATCTACGTACTTACAATAATGTGCGTATGTAACCCATTCAGTTGGAAGATCCCAATTTGCATTATCACCTAAAGGCCAATACCAGTCATAACCTCTTCTGTTTTCACCATCGCAGGTCAATACTGATTCATATTCTTGAGACCAAGCTGTAAATTCTTCAGATGGACCAGCAGCCCATGCAGCGTCAGCTGTATCTTTATCTGTCCAGAAAAGCTGCCAATAAACTTTGTTATCGCCTCCAAGACTGCTTTGTTCAAGCGGAGCATGCCCGGCTGCAAAACCAAACCCCTCAGCGAATTCTAAATCATTCCATGCATCAACCATTTTTCTAGCATTTGCATCATTAAAATCAGGACCTGGTGTACAGGTTAGATATTCACTAAATGGGGGTGATTGCTGTTCTTCTGTTGTTTCTGCTTCAGCTGCTTCCTCAGCACCATCGGCACTTCCACTAGAACAACCAGCAAGTATAAATAAAGAGAGTAAAAGAAATTGTAAATTTTTCATCATTAATCCTTGTAACGTTTTGTATTATATTTTTTGAAAGTCAACTTTAAATATGTCAGCAAAAAAAAGGCAATTCAATAAAATTCCAAAAAAAACCACATAAAAGGGCAACTGCTTAAAAATATGAACCTTACGATTTTATGGAATAATTTACGTTAAAAACAATGAAACTTTACGTATTATATTTAAAACTTTATATAAATTAAGTAATATTTTAAAAAAAAAGTCTATAATTAACCACTTTTCTCACAGAACTTTTATGTTATCTTTTATTACGGAGTTGATATGAAAGAATACAAAAACAAAACAATCCTTTTAACCGGTGCCTCTACAGGTATTGGTTATGCGATGGCGCATCTTCTCGCTGACCAAGGCGCTAATCTAATTATTACCGCCCGAGGTAGAGATAAATTAGAAGATTTAGCAAAAGAGCTAAAAGACAAAAACATTCAAATACAAATTTTTACGCAAGATATAAGTGAAGCTAACTCAGCGAAGAATCTTTTTAACCAAATCGAGCAAGCTAATTTGTCAGTTGACCTGCTCATTAACAATGCTGGTTATGGTAGATGGGGTGAATTTACAGAAATTGATATGGAAGACTACGAAAACATGATTCAGCTTAATGTGACATCATTAACTGAATTGAGCTACCTGTACGCAAAAAAAATGGCTGAGAATGGGGCTGGTGGGATAATTAATATTGCATCCACTGCAGCTCTCTACCCTATTCCATATTCTGCTGTATATGCTGCAACAAAAGCATATGTTTTAAGCTTGTCTGAAGCTTTAAATTTTGAGTACTCAAGAAAAGGAATTAAGGTCATGGCTGTCTGTCCTGGTGCCACAGAATCAAAGTTTGTCGAAAGAGCTACTGAAAATTCAGTAAGATTAAAACAAAGGATGAGTAGATTTAAAGACATAGAGAACAGTACAGTACGTATTCAATCGGCTGAGGAGTGCGCTAAAGAGGCCTTAGATGCCTTTTTGAAAGGTAAGATTTACGTCGTCACGGGACGATCAAACCGAATGCTCTATACTCTTTCAAGATTTTTTACGCGCAAAGTTATGTTGACTTGGGCAGGTAAAGCCTTTAAAAAGATTGCAGGTTGATAGTTTGAAGCTTTAGACTAGTTTAATTTCACCAACGCCTATTCTGCCTTTGAA
>JBELJV010000085.1:0-2780 GCA_042090165.1 Gammaproteobacteria bacterium | reverse complement strand
AACTATTTCATGGGGGAAATATGGATAGTATTATGAAAACTGTAAGAGACTTCGTAGATGGTCTCACAGGCGTTCTTGTTAGCGTCATTGGTCTTGGTATTGTTGCTGGGATTGTATTTGGCGGTAACGTCTGGTTTGTTGGCGATGTAATCGGTACAATTATGGGTTATGTTGATATGTTAGGTGCAGGCGGTCTAGGTGGATTGATCGTCTTACTCATTGTATTGGGTATACTTAAGATAAAATAAACTATTTTAGTGTGAGGGCTCAGGCCCTCACGCTTTTTTGAAAATGAAATTTTTTGACTTTAACTTTGACAAACTTCAGAAGTTCCTAGAAAAGCTTACCCAAGTCCTATTGCTAGTAACTTCAGTGTCACTTCTATTAGGAGTTTTATTTGGACCTGACTCCGCCTTTATCGGAGCTGTCTATCAAAACTTCTCACAAATTCTTACTGATATAGGCCAAGATGGTGTTATTGCACTTGTTTCAATAGCAATCATTTTTGCTGTGGTAAGGAAATAGATTCTAATAAGAGAATGGTGGCTATGGGTGGACTTGAACCACCGACCCCAGCATTATGAATGCTGTGCTCTAACCAGCTGAGCTACATAGCCAATGCAGAAAGTAATTATAAATAATTAATTTTTAATTACATCAATTTACACATTAAATCTAAAGTGAATAACATCACCATCTTTAACAATGTAGTCTTTGCCCTCAATTCTTAATTTGCCTTGTTCTTTTGCTTTAAGCTCCCCACCACAAGACATGTAATCATCAAAACCAATAACTTCTGCCTTGATAAATCCTTTTTCAAAATCTGTATGAATTTTTCCAGCAGCTTGAGGAGCAGTCGAGCCTGTCTTAACTGACCATGCTCTCACTTCTTTGGGGCCAGCAGTAAAGTATGAGAATAGATTTAGCATCTCATATCCCTTTCTAATAACTGCATTCAGTGCTGGTTCTTGAAGCCCAAGCATTTCAAGATATTCTATTTTTTCGCTGGGTTCCAAATCAACCAATTCACCCTCAGCTTTGGCAAATACCTTAATGACAGGAAGATCAGATTTAGCAGCGTACTCTTCTAGGGCTGAATAATGTGTATTTTTACCTTCATCCTCATGCAAATTAGCAATGAAAAAAAATGGTTTGGCAGTTACTAGCTGTATTTGTTTTAAAATCTCAAGCTCGTTAGGTTCAAAAGATAAACCTCTAATGGGCTTTGTTTCATTTAAATGATTTTCAATCTTTTCCAATAGATCAAATTCAAATTGCGTTGCCTTATCTCCATTTCTTAACTGTTTCCCTATACGCTCTTTGCGCTTAACAATTATTTCAAGGTCTGCCAGTATGAGTTCTGTATCAATTGTTTCAAGATCTTCAAGTGGGGATACTTTGCCTTCTACATGAATTACATTTTCATCATCAAAACATCTAATTACATGCGCAAAACATTGGGTTTCTCTAATATGTGATAAAAATTTATTCCCAAGACCTTCACCTGAGTGCGCGCCCTTAACTAAACCAGCAATATCAACAAATTCCATAAATGATGAAATAGTTTTCTCAGGATTTACTAGTGCTGAAAGTTTATCCAATCTTGTATCGGGTATATTTACACGAGCTATGTTTGGTTCGATAGTGCAGAATGGAAAATTCTCAGCATCAATTTTTTGCGAAGTTAATGCATTGAATAACGTAGATTTGCCTACGTTGGGTAATCCAACTATGCCACATTTGATGCTCATTTTTTATGAAGTTCATTCATGGCAATTAGCCATTTTTTTTCCAAAATAGGATCTCTGGCAGAATCTGCTTTCGCAAAGGATTCTTCTAGACCTTGTTTTTCTTGTGGTTTTGGTTTTTTTATCACCCATGCATTTGTTTCTAGTTTTGTAGGAGGGTGGCCGATACCAAATCTCAATCGAATAAAATCTTTACCTGCTTTTGCAATGATATCCTTGAGACCATTGTGTCCGCCATGACCACCACCTTCTTTTAGTTTGACTTCTCCAGGCTCTAGGTCCATATCATCATGGATTACTAAAATATCTGATAAGTGTTTAACATGATATTTTTTAACTTGAAGAACTGATTTACCACTATTATTTATGTATTCATTAGGTTTAAGAAAGCCAATCTTTAGATCATGAATAACCGCCTCTCCATAATGGCCGTCAAGTTTTTTATTTGGAGCTAAAACGACACCCAGATCATTGCAAAGTTTTTCAAGGTAATCATAACCAGCATTATGCCTGGTTTCTAAATGTTTATCTCCCGGATTGCCTAAGCCAATAATGCAAAGATCTAACAAATTATTCGGATTTTTCTTCAGAATTATCTGAAGTATTTTTTTCAGCAGCCTTCTCATTTCCTGAATTAGCAGTTTCCTCACCTTCGGTTGCTGCTTGTTCCTCTAGCTCATCTTCAAGAGACATGCCTCCGCCTCTTGCAGTTAGAACAGATACTAACACAGGATCTTGGTTTTTAAGAGTTGATGGGAAATCATAAGCTCCATCAGTTTTAAGCATGCTAAGCCTCAGCTTTTCTTTTGATTTGATATCTTCCATATCTACATCAATTGATTCAGGAATATTATTTGGGTCTGCCAATACTAAAACTTCTTTTAATACATGATTTATAACGCCACCTTCAATTTTTACACCAAAGCATTTTTCTTGATTCAACAAGACAACTGGTACAACAACGTTAATTTTTGTTCCGTCGACTACTCTTTGTAGATCAACATGAGTAAAAACATTTTTTGATGGATGTTT
>JBELJV010000018.1:0-15394 GCA_042090165.1 Gammaproteobacteria bacterium | reverse complement strand
GCATTTCCCCATCGGTCACTTCAAGACCAACAAGAGATTTGTTTTGATCAAACTTTCTCACTGACCAATGCAAGCCAAACCATTCACCTTTACCTTCTGATAGAGGCTTGATAGATTCTTCTAAGAAACTCTGATCAATTATCTGCGTTCCATCCCAAACACCACCATTATCAATGAGTTGCCCAAACTTCATGAGATCCCGCGGCGTTATATCAATTCCATAATAAGTCATATCGTTGCCCTCTGTATCTTGCCAGAGTCCATAATGACTAATTCCCAAAGGCGCAAAAATCTCATTAGCTAAAACTTCGTGTGCCCCTTTCATAAAAATACTTTTGATGATTGGATTTAGCAGCATTGTGTTCACATTATTGTATTCATACTTCTCACCTGCAGGAGCTACTTTTTTTACATTGAGGGCAAACTCAAGATTATTCAGCGAGAAGAACATTTCTTGGTTTTCGTACTGAGTTATTTCAAAACCAGATTTCATCGCCAGGAGGTTTCGAAGACTAACGTCACCTCTTTTATCACTTGAAAATTCAAGGATATATTTTTTAATTGGATCATCAAGAGAAACATCATATCCTTGTTCAATTGCTACACCTATGAGTGCTGCATAAAAAGTTTTTGCTAGTGACCAAGTGGTACCTAAGTCATTTTGATCATAACCATCTGCATATTCTTCGAATATAATTTGGTTATTTTTTGAAATTAGAACTCCCTGTGTTGCAGGATCATCCAAAATATAGTCTTTAAGCTGATCAAGAACCTCTGTATTTATTTCATCAGCTGCCTTAATTGTGCAGCTAAATACAATAAGAATTATCAGACTAAGTCTCATCAGATTCGAGTGATGCCATTGTATCTACAATTTCAACATACTTTTCATAAAACTCTTTTGATTCACCATCTGCAAGGGTATAGGGTGTTTGCACGCTTCCTTTTTCAAGATCAATTAAACCTATGTCATAAAGAAACCTTGATACGCCCAAAGCTGCATTAACACTACCTAGAAACTTCAAGAAGCGTAACGGACCGAAGTCCTGCACCTCGCCACCGCTTGGGTAGTATTTAGTAATGCGGGTAAAGATAATATCCCTATCCTTATCAACAAAGACAAATTGTCCAAATTTACCACTTGTATTATAGATCTTAGCTTGATCATCGTATTTGGATATCCACCATTGCAAACTATAGCCTCGGGTATCGCTATGGCTCCAGCCCATACTGGGTGTGCTGCCCCAATAAAGTTTCAGAGATTCATCAACATATTCTTTTGAAATTATTTGTTCACCGTTCCAATTACCATCACGAGAAAACAATAAACCAAATTTAGAGTAATCTCTTGCTGACATATCCAAGCAACAGTAGGTTAGAGTATTGCCAGCACTATCTTCCCAAGCAGTATAGTCAGTCAAATTAATTTTGCTAAAAATTCTCTCATCGATAAGAGTTTTAGCAGTTTTTCCAGTCGCATTCTTGAGAATTTCCCCAATCATCATTGAATTGACATTGTTGTATTGAAATTTTTCTCCTGGCTCACTTTCCATGCCAACCTTTAATGCATATTCGATATGATTATCCTCAAAAAACATCATTTCATGCTCATGGCTTGGAAATTCAAGACCACTAGTCATATTTAGAATTTGTCTGATAGTGATATTTTTTTTATCAGCGGTATCGTACTCCTTCACATACTTGCTGACTGGATCGTCTAGGCTGTCAATTTCACCTTTATCAAGTGAAATGCCTATCAAAGCAGCGTAGAAACTTTTTGCTGTTGACCATGATGTGCCATATGAGTCTTGATTGAAACCATCAGCATACTTTTCTTTAATAATGTACCCGTCTTTTATTAAAACAGCACCCATTGTTGCTTGATCACTAAAAGTTAAGTCAAACAGTTTATCAATTTGTTCTTCATTTAAATTTGATTCTTGTGCTGTTCGTGTTTTCCAAGTGTTATCTGGAAAATAAGTTTCAGCTATTGTGAAGCTTGATATTAAGAGTGTTATAAGTAGACGCATTTTTCCCCTTCTTTGGTTTCTGTTGGTAAAATAATAACATAATACAACTCAATAATTATGTCCTTAATTCAGTTTGAAAACCTTACGCACAAAGTAGATGAAAAAATCATTTTTAATAAATTAAACTCAACATTGGATATTAATGAGATTATTGAAATTAGAGGCCCAAACGGATCAGGCAAATCTACGCTTCTAAAATATATTTGTGGGTTACATACATCCAAGAACATTATTTTATCTGAAGATTCTGAAAATAATATTGCATACCTCGGCCACAAAAATGCCTTTGTTGAAGAAATAAGCTTGAGACAAAATTTCAAATTAAATGGCACTGATTTAAAAGATGAATTACTCAAAATATTTGGATTAAACAAACTCAAGAATCAAAAATTTTTCTCACTGTCTTATGGAGAAAAAAGAAAAGCTGCTTTAATTAATCTTTTTCAATCACAAAAGAAGATCTGGGTTATTGATGAACCTTTCTCAGGGCTTGATATCACATCAATTGATGTGATAAAAAAAATTATAAAAAAACATGCAGATGGTGGGGGGTTAGTAGTTCTTGCTAACCATCAAGAAGAGATAGATGGTAGCAGAAAGATTCATCTTGGGGGTATCAATGCTAACTAGTCTGAAAAGAGAGATTGCCTTAATGTTTTTGATGCCAAAAAACATATACTTGCCCCTGGCTGTGTATGGAATTATTTACACAATATTTATCATTTCTAATGAAGCACAAAACAGTAGCTATTTTGCTAGTTTTATCGCCTCCTTCATAACTATCTTTATTATTTCAGAGAATACGTTCAAACAAGATTTTGACAATGGATACATAGAAAAAATGGTATGCGAACAGAATAATCTTATGCACTACCTTATTGGGAAATATTTAGCCATTACCTTATTTGTTTTCCTACCAATGGCTATTATTTCTGGACTTTTTAGCGGTTCGCTTAATGGATTGAATTTAGTCACCTACATATCAGCATTGCTGTTGATGTATTTAACCTTGTCTTGCTTCTTTAACCTTGGAAATTCAATTTCTTTGAGAAGAAATAATAGTCTAAATGCATTATTGATAATTCCGCTTTTGATCCCATTTATTATACTAGTTAAAGAGATTTTCATTGATGGAATCTTTGTAGCAAATATTAATTTTTTAGTGGCTTACTTTTTATTTGCAGCATCATTTATAAATTTCATAATCATTAAAGTTTTACACATCCAATCAAAGTAAAAATGTATAAATACATAGCAAAATACTTACTTCTTTCGAAAGTTTTTAGGTTTTTTGGGGTGGTGGTGTTGCCTTCTTTATTTATTGGCTTAATGGGGTTCTTAATTTGTTCTTATTTGGCCTTGTTCATTCTGCCAGCTGATGCTAGCCAGCAAGAAATCTACAGAATTTTATTTGTGCATGTTCCAGCGGCGATTTTTTCTGAGCTGATATACGTATTTATGGCATGCTGCGGTTTCATTTACCTTGTCTGGAAGACAAAAATCTCTGCAATTATGCTTAGATCAGCGATTAGTTTAGGTCTAGTATTCACATTATTAGTCCTTATTTCAGGGTCAATTTGGGGCAAACCAACTTGGGGGACATATTGGGTTTGGGATGCAAGGATAACGTCTACCTTCATATTGCTTATACAATACATTGGCTTGCTTGCTTTGCGAACATCATTCAATACGATGCAGACTACTGATCAGATTTTGAGCATCTTCGCAATTGTAGGCGCAATAAATATTCCAATAATAAAATTTTCTGTAAATTGGTGGAATACTCTTCATCAAAATGCCAGCATTACATTTTCGGGAAGTTCAATTGATGCTGAGATGCTATATGTTTTGCCGCTTATGCTTATCTCGTTTGGTTTTATAGCTTTTTCAATTTTTGGAAGAAATATTCAATCTGAAATAATCATAAGACAGGGCTCATCAAAAAAAATAGGAGAATTAGTTAATGGATAGCATCGAAACTGTATTTTATGTATACCTTGGAGTGTTTTTAACACTCTCTATTTTATTTATCCTTGCAAATAGACAACTTCAAAGCCTGATTAATGAGGCCAAAGAGGATCTAGATGATTAGAAAAAACCGTTTAAATAAAATTTATCTTTTGGGTTTTTTTCTATTAGCAACAATATTAATCGTATATTTTGTGTTGAAAGCTTTAGACAAAAATATTGATCTATATTTAACCCCTACAGACGTCATTGAATCAAATTATGAGATGAGTAGCCAATTTAAGCTTGGCGGCATGGTAAAAAAAGGAAGTGTCAAAAAAACTGATCTTGAAGTTGAGTTTATCGTCACTGACTTCAATGAGGAGATTTTGATTAGTTACCAAGGTATATTACCGAACCTTTTCAAAGAAAATTCAGGTGTAGTAGCTTCAGGAAGTCTAGATGGAAATATTTTTAAAGCAAAAGAAATACTGGCAAAACATGATGAAAATTACATGCCAGTCAAACTAGAGGAGAAATCATAGAATTGCAATTTGATTTCTTTGGTAATGCGCTTTTGGCGCTTTCAACGCTTTTATATGGTGTTGTTTTTTCTTCAGTTGTTTTAAACAAGAATAGAAGTGCATCAGTAAAATTGATGCATGCTACTACGGCAATTCTAGCGATATGTATTATCTATCTTTCATACCAATTTCTTACTGATAATTTTCAGTTTTTATATGTATTTGAGAATTCAAATTCGTTGCTTCCTATTTTTTATAAGTTTTCAGCTCTTTGGTCCGCTCATGAGGGCTCATTTTTATTAATGATTTTTATGCTTGCTTTGTGTGGATCGATAAATAGTGTGATTATTAAAAATGATAGAGATCTACAGTTTTCAAATGCAGTTTTGTCATTTATTGCATTTTTTTATCTAGTATTTCTGAGTCTAACGTCAAACCCTTTTCAGGTTTTCCCTTATTTGCCTGCAAATGGAGTTGATCTTAACCCTTTGTTGCAAGACCCACTTTTAATCATACATCCTCCAATGTTATTTTTTGGTTATGTTTTCTATGCCGTGGTATTTAGTTTTGTCATTTCAGGGATTTTCAATACATTCAATAAGAGCTTAATACAGATTTTAAAAGTTTGGTCAGGGATAGCCTGGGCAACCCTTTCTGTAGGTATTTTACTTGGGTCAATGTGGGCATACTATGAGTTAGGCTGGGGAGGATATTGGTTTTGGGATCCTGTGGAGAATGTAGCATTACTGCCATGGTTGGCTGGGACGGCATTCACACACTCTCTGATATTTCACAAAAATAAAGTGTTAATGTCGTGGATGGTATTTCTAGGAATTTTGGCATTTCTTTTGTCAGTAATGGGTTCTTTTATTGTTAGATCAGGAATTATTAACAGTGTTCATGCTTTTGCATCAGATCCTTCCAGAGGTGTTTTTTTACTTAGCTTATTTGGTTTATTTTCTTTAGTGTCTTTTGCAATATTTTTTTGGAAAAGCGAAAAACTTGGTAGTGCTTGGCCTGAAATTAATTCAAAAAGTTATTTGATATTGCTAAACAATGTAATCCTTATGACCATATTGGTCGTAGTATTTATTGGAACGCTTTATCCAATCTTCAATGAGATTTGGTATGGCCAGAAAATAAGTATTGGCCCTAATTACTATTCTGATTTAATTACTCCTTTGGTCTTTTTATTGATTTTAGTTTTTACTTATGAACAATTCTTCAAACAAAAATTTAACTATAAATATTTTTTGATAATAATCTTATTGTTCGCTGCCTATTTGGTTCTATACCTTTTTTATGAAATTTCATTTGGGCTTTTTGCAGGGTATTTGTTCTTAGGCATTCTATTTATGAGATTAGGTTTTTTTGTCTATGCAAAAAAACCTATGGCTGCCCATAAAATAGCTGGCCATTTGTCAGTGGTAGCCTTAACAACAGCAATTTTATTTAATTACGAATATTCTCAAAAAGTAGATTTAGTATTAAAGCCAAACGATTCCATCCAGTTCATGGATACAGAAATTGAATTCTTGGGCATAGAAGTAGTTGCCGATCAAAATTTTGACAGTGTCGTTGGTAATTTCCGAATTACAACTAATGAAAAAGTGTATCAATTAGCCTCTGAAAAGAGAGTCTATAAAATAGGGGGTGTAATCACTTCAGAAACAGGCATAAAAAGTCTTATCAATAGAGACTTTTTAATTGTTCTCGGAGATAGGTTCAATGATGGGTCTTGGTCTCTAAGGTATTCAATCAAATATGGGATAATGTTAATTTGGTTATCATCGATATCTCTTATTTTTGCCATGTTATTTGGAGTGGTACGTCGGTATGAGTAGTAGGTTTGCAATAGTTGGTTTTAGTCTTTTTCTTCTTTTTCTTGTCTCAAGCTTCTATTTCTTTCTCACAACAGATAGAGAGGTGGCAGCTATTCAAAATCAGGAAGGCAAAAAACTTGAATTAATGGATGATTTGTATGATCTTGATGGGAAAAAAATTGATATCAATACAATCACTGAAGGGAAAGTCTTGCTTAATGTTTGGGCTAGTTGGTGCATTACTTGTTTAGTTGAGCACCCATTTTTAAATGAAATAACACAAGATAAAGATGTTAGGCTTATCGGAATAAGCTATAAAGATCTACCAGAAAATGCAGAGAGATACTTAAGAAAAAATGGTAATCCTTATATTTTTTCAATAAGTGATTTTAATGGAAGTTTTTCTTTAAAACTTGGTGTTACTGGTGCACCAGAAACATTTTTAATAATTGATGGTGAAATAGTTAGACATCGAATTGGTGAGGTGAATTTAGAGGTTTGGAATGAACAGTTTAAAGATTATTTTTAGTATTTTTTTAATTAGCCATTTTATTTCAGCAGAGCAGTTATACTCAGACCTCTCCATGCAGGAGCAGCAGAGGCTTGAGTATTTGTCTGATAACATCAGATGTCCAAAGTGTTCCTATGGAAACATTTCAAGCTCTAACGCACCAATTTCAAGGGATTTGAAGAAAGAAATTGCTCAGATGATTAAAGATGGATATACGAATGACGAAATATTTAATTTGTTAGCAAATCGCTATGGTGATTACATTATTTTAAAAACCACTCCGTCTAACAATAAGCTTATTTTTATACTCCCTTTAATGATTTTTCTTATATCTATATTTCTTGTAACCACATATACTATAAAAAAATCTAAATGAGACTTAAAAGCTTAAAATTAGCAGGGTTTAAAAGTTTTGTTGACCCAATAGAAATTGATTTCCCAGGAATCATGTGCGGCATTGTTGGCCCAAATGGATGTGGTAAATCAAACATAATCGATGCCATTAAGTGGGTGAAAGGGGAGCTATCAGCAAAGAGCCTCAGAAGTGAAAGCCTGCAAGATGTAATTTTTAATGGATCTGACAATAGAAAACCTGTCAGCCACTGTTCCGTAGAGCTATGCTTTGATAATTCTGAAAACTTTCTAGGCGGAGAGTACCTAAAATTTGATGAAGTTAGTGTAAAAAGGGAGATGGGTCGTGATGGGCAGTCCACTTATTTTATTAATAATGCAGTTGCACGAAGAAGGGATGTGCAAGATCTTTTTCTAGGAACAGGTTTAGGGGGAAATAGCTATGCAATCATTGAGCAAGGCATTATTTCAAGTTTGGTCGGCGCAAAGCCTGAAGAGCTTAGAAGTTATGTAGAAGAAGCAGCAGGCATATCCAAATACAAAGAAAGAAAAAGAGAAACAGAATCAAGAATCAGAAGAACCTCGGAAAATATTTCAAGACTGAAAGATTTAGAGGATGAAGTTAAAAGGTCAATTAGAAGGCTAAATGCAGAAGCAAACCTCACTACTAGATACAAGAAATTAAGAACCAAAGAACAAGAGTTCCAAAAATACATTGTGAATGATGATTTGAATAGACTTTTAAGTCACATGAATAAATCAGAAAAAGAAAATAAGTCAATTGACCATGATATTGAGAAGCTTGATGGTGAAAGATTGGCAGTAATCGCTAAAAGGGATGTATGCAAAACAAACCTCATGGAGGGTTTAAAAACTTTGGAGGAAGCCCAAAGATCATTTTATGAATCAGGAGCAAAAATTTCTCTAATAGAGGAGAAAGAGCGATCCGTATCAAGCAGAATTGAGGAGCTTGCAAGTGAAGAGAAAAAAAATCTTATGAACCTCGATGAACTTGCAAAAGAACAGTCATCATCAAAGACAAATCTCGATGAAATCAACCCAAATATAAAATTAGATGTAAAAAATAAGACAAAAAAATTAATTGAAAAACTTGAAGCAGAGCTTTCAGCGAAAGACCAAACATCAATTGAGTCTGAGTTTATGGATACGTGGAAGCAGGGTTATGAATATGGATTGGGGGACAATGATGACGCATCTGAAAAGATTAATTCTCTCAAGGAGCAATTTGTATCAAGGAATGCACAAATTACAAAAGACATAAAAGAACTCAAGGAAAATTTATTAAAAGAGAAAGTGGACCTTACAGCGTTAATCGAAAATAGAAAAAATAACGAACTCCATGTCATTGAACTAAGATCTGCGCAAGACAAAGCAAACGAAGAGTTGCGGGGCTATGAAAATGCAATTTCACGCTTTGAAGCTGAAAAAGAGCAAATTGTTCACCAAAAAAATGAACAAGAGGTAAATCGCAGAAGTCTTGAAATAGAAGTAAAAGAAAAACAAGAAAAACTTAATTCATTTGATGAGGTAAAAGACATTGAGGGTGAACGAGATCAAGTGATTATTGATTTAGAGAAGTTGCAAAAAAGAATTATGAATCTTGGGCCAATTAATTTTGCTGCACCAGAAACCTTGGAAGCAGAAAAACAAAGAAAAGAAATTCTATCAGGACAAATAGAAGAGCTTGAAACTTCTTTAACTAAATTAGATGAAGCGATTAAAAAAATAGATAGAGAGTCAAATAAGTCTTTTCATGAGTGTCTTGCGGCGGTAAATAAATATCTAGAAGAGATGTTTCCAAAACTTTTTGGCGGCGGTTTTTGCAAACTAGACCTTATCGATAATACCGAAGACTCAGGGCTTCAACTAATGGCAAGGCTGCCAGGCAAAAAGAATACAAAATTATCTCAACTTTCTGGAGGAGAAAAAGCACTAACTGCATTAGCTCTCGTATTTTCACTATTCTCAATTAATCCAGCACCATTTTGTCTACTAGATGAGGTGGATGCTCCTTTGGATGATGAAAATACCTCAAGATTTATCAATCTAGTAAATGAGATGTCTGAAAAGGTTCAGTTTATATTTGTAACCCACAATAAAATTTCAATGGAAAAAAGCACACACCTTCTCGGAGTGACAATGCGTGATCTTGGAGTTTCAAAAGTTGTATCTGTAGATGTAGAACAAGCGATGGAGTTAGCTCAGTCTTGAATCCTTTATATGAGTATTTAATTTACTTGGTCCTCGGTTTAACTATTGGAGGCATTATAGTTCTTAAGCTAATTGATATTTATAAAAAGAGAGATGATATTCAAATATCAAAAGATCTAAGAGAGAAAAAGAAAGCAAAATTAAAAGAATCATTAGAATCAGAAACTGGCAAGGCAGAAGAAATAAATGAGGTAAGGGTGCCAAGGCAAGCAGAGCTTGATCTGCCTGATGCTAACGAAGGAAAATTCATAGTTCTTCATTTAAAAGCTAAGCTCGACAATAAGCCTTCATTTGAATTGTTAAAACAAAAAATAACAGCTAATGGGCTAGATTATAAGAGAGGATACTTTGAAAATCCTGGCAAAAATTCAAGACCAAGTTTTTTAGTTTTAAATGGAGAAGAACCAGCTACTTTTTCAGATAATTCGGAGATAAAAGTGATTACTATTGCTCTTCACCTGAAAGGGCAAAGAAATGTTGAAAAAACATTTAATAATATGTTGGAATTGGGAAAATCTATTGCAGATGCTTGGGATATGAAGCTGTGTGATGAGAACTTCAACACTATTTCAGAACAAAGAATTAGTGAATACAAAAATGAAGCACACGAAGTTGATCTAAAGAATGGCTCTTATGGCGGATAAGACAGAATTATTGCAATTAAAAAAAGAAATTGAGCGACACAATAAGCTCTATCATGAGCAAGATATTCCTGAAATATCTGATGCTGAATATGATGCTCTGTATCAACGATTAAAAGAGCTTGAAAATATACTAGGTATAGACCAAGATTCACCAACTCAGCAAGTAGGATCACCATCTTCAAGAAAATTTGAGAAGCACAATCACTTAAAGCCTATGCTTTCTTTGAGCAATGTTTTTTCGGAAGATGATTTTTATAAATTTGAGGAAAGAGTTTTAAAAAGGCTGAATACTAATAAAACAACTTTTTCTGTTGAGCCAAAATTTGATGGAATTGGAATCTCGCTAACATATGAAAATGGGAATTTAACGAAAGCTGTTACCCGAGGAGATGGGGAAACTGGTGAAGTTGTAACTAATAACATTAAAACTATTGCAAAAGTTCCTCATGTAATCGAGCATTCAAGTCCTAAAAAAATTGAAATAAGGGGAGAAATTTTTTTTAGACTTGATGACTTTAGTAACATCAACTCAAAGCTTGAAGCTGATAATTTAAAAACATTTGTTAGTCCAAGAAATGCTGCTGCAGGGACTCTTAGAAACCTAGATATTGAAATAGTCAAACAAAGACCACTGGATATATTTTTTTATGGGATTGGCGGGCACTCAGATGATGCTATTTATAAATCATACGAAGAATTTATAAATTTTTTGAAAATAAATAATTTTCCTGTGTGCGATTTAGTCTCATTTGGTAATGCAGAACATGTGGTTAGAAGTGTATCTAAAATTTTATCCTCACGGGAAGATCTTGATTATGAAATCGATGGTGCGGTAGTAAAAGTCAATGACTTCTTGCACCAACAAAAGCTTGGATTTGTTTCTAAAGCGCCAAGGTGGGCAGTTGCATGGAAGTTTCCGGCATCAGAAAAGTATTCAAAAGTAACCGATATTTTATTTTCTGTTGGCAGGACAGGCATTGTGACACCTTATGCAACTGTTGAGCCAGTTCTAATTTCAGGAGCGAATATTTCAAATGTTACCCTGCATAATATGGACGAACTAAGCAGGCTTAATATCAAAGTAAATGATACTGTTTTAGTAAAAAGGGCTGGAGATGTAATACCTCAAATTACAAAAGTTAATGTCGATGTAAGGGATGGATCAGAAACTGAAGTAAACATTCCTAACCAGTGTCCATCTTGTGGTAATGCCTTAAAAACAGAAGGGCCTTTCATGAAGTGTGATGCTGGTATGAATTGTCAAGCACAATTATTAGGATATTTTGAACATTTCGTTTCGAGAAAAGCGATGAATATTGATGGCCTTGGGTACAAGATAAATGAAAGTCTCATCAATCTTGGGTTTGTGAGCCAAGTAGCTGATTTATTTAAACTTAGACAATATGAATCAAAGCTTAAAAGCCTTGAAGGTTTTGGTGAAAAATCAATTGATAACCTATTCACCAGTATTGAGGCTGCAACAAATCCAACCTTAGAAGTTTTTATTAGCTCGTTAGGTATTCCTGAAGTAGGTGAATCAACTGCATCAGCTCTGGCAAGACACTTTAAAAGTTTTGATGTTTTACGTAGTGCTAGCTTTGATGAACTTATGGGCATAGACAGCATTGGTGATGTTGTTGCCAACAAAATCTTAAAATTCTTTGAATCTGACCCTATTGGCATAGATGCCTTACTAGAAGTTTTAGAGGTTCAAGATTTTCAATCAGGTGATTTAGATCATCTTGATGGATTGAAGATAGTCATTACCGGATCGTTTGATGAGTTTAGTAGAGAGGAAATTAAGGATCTCATCAAAGAAAGGGGTGGTATTCCATCCAGTGGTGTAAGTTCACAAACAAATTATGTTATTTTAGGAGAGAACCCAGGATCAAAGCATAAAAAAGCATTAGATCTTGGAATAAAAATAATTACTGAAGAAAATATAAAAGAATTTTTAAAAGTATGAAGAATTATATAGTTATCATAATTTTTATTTTTTTAATGGGGTGCTCTGCAAAGGTTCCGATGAATCAAGATGATATTTGTGTCATTATCGATGAAAATCCTAGATGGAGTAATTCACTTTTAGATGCAAAGAAAAAGTGGAATGCAGAGCCTAGTACTGTGATGGCGATAATTAGACAAGAGTCGTCTTTTGACGCTAACGCAGCGCCTGATAGAGAGAAAGTTCTTGGATTCATACCTTGGAAGAGGCCTTCCAGTGCAAGAGGTTATTCTCAGGCTGTCGAAGCAACCTGGGAGCAATATCAAAAAGAAACTGGCAACGGAAGGGCGAGCAGATCAAATTTCGATAGTTCAGTAGATTTTGTTGGTTGGTATTTATCTAAAGCTCCATCAGCACGTATAAGAAGCTACGAAGTTGATAAACTCTACATTGCATATCATGAAGGGTACGGTGGTTATAAACGTAACACATTTAAGGATAAAGCTTGGCTAAAAGATGTAGCAAAAAAGGTTAAATACAATTCAATTCGCTACCAAAGACAGCTGAAAAGTTGCCCATTAAAGAAAAAGAGAAGTTTTTTTAATATTTTTTAGATCTTTTTAATTAAGAAGTTTTCGTTTGCTGCAGTTTTTTCAAGATTTGGATTAATTATTGAGAAAACACTATACCTTTGTAATTTAAGTTTTTCAGCTGCCTCTACGATATCTTCTTTTGTTACTTCCATAATATTTTTTCTGTATTCTTGACGTGCTTTTTGTGTTTTGTCTTCAGAATTTAGTCGATAATCTTTAAACGCTTCTCCAGCAGGTGAGGATGGTTTATCGATGTCAGATAGTACAGATAGTTTGCTTTCCAAAATATTGTCTTCATCAAAGCTTCCCAAGGCGGCCCAGCTTAGAGATGACACAAAGTCTTCAATAGTTTCAATGAACCTTGGATCTCTATAAGAAAACATCTTAAATGTACCTGAAAATGGATCATAAGCTGCACCTCCACCATAAGCCCCGCCTTGCTCTCTTACTTTTTTGTGCAAAAATTCATTTCTTAAAAGGCTTGAGAGTATTACATATTTTGGTGATTCCTTGGCATCATATATTGGAGCATCAAGCGATAGTGCTGAGAAATTTACTTGTGTGTTAAGTGGCACAGCTACTTTTGAAAAGCTAGGATTGAAGCCCAATGACACAACTGAGTCTCCAGTTTTATTAAAATTAATTTTTCTTATGTCATTAAGTTGTTCACTTGAGAGCTTATTATTAGATATAAATAGCATTTCATCCTTGCCATTGTTTAATTTGCTATAGAATTCTTTAACTTTTGTTAACTGGTTAGTGATCATTTCATCTTGTTGGGTGATATAAGGAGCAAAGCTAGCAATGGCACTAAGCCCGCCCATATTTTCTTGAACAAAAGAAAGCTTATTGTGCAACGATGCTGCTCCAAGCATCGCAAATCTGTGTCCATTTTCTACGATTGACTGCTGAAAACCCATAAAATTTTGGAACATTAGTTCGGTGATTCTTTTCTTATCTTCAAGATCTGTATTTTGAAGAATATCAAACATTAAATTTGTTGTTTCAACGGTATTTTCAGGTAAAAACTTTGAAGACAGGGAAATTCTGCCTTTGACCTCACCGCTTTTATGAACATAAAAATGGTTGGAGGCATTAATGCCGCCAGATATTTTAGATATATCTTCTTGAAGATGCATGTAGTCTTTCTCTTTGGTGCCAACTTTTCCAAACAAAGCAGATAAAACCATCAATGAGCTTACATCTTCAAGTGATGAAAGGTTAAGGTCTTTGGAAACAGAATTGTATGTAAGGCCATTTGTGGGTTGCTCATAAAATGTCGGGCTATATCCAAATGTTGCAAGTTGTTTTGTCTGCGGGAAAGTAACAGTTTTAGGAACATCATTGAGCTCTAATTTTGGAAGAACTTCTTTATCTGGCTCAGCATTTTGTCTATCAGCCAATTTCTTTGCATCATTGACCAAGTCCAATTTTTCTTTGCTGCTCATGCTTGATTTAATGCCATCTAAAATCTTGCGCAGCTCATTCTCCTTCTTATTGATAAGCTCTAAATCTGGCACCATTTCCAAGTTCACTCTGTTTTTATTTGATATAAAGTACTTATCAATTATGTTTTGAAGATAGCCCTCTTGATGAGCATTTTCTTTTAACTGTTTTAATGCTTCATCTATATTGGATAGCGCTAATGGGTCTGATTTATAGAGTGCTCCTGGTGCCATTGAAAGCAATATTTGCAATCCATAAGGGAGGGAACTGGAAGAGATTTCACGTCTGTTTAGTTCAAGCTGATAAAGTGCTGATTCAATCTGTGATTCTGAAAAACCATCTTTTTTAATTGCAGCGAATGTCTTATCAATGAGCTTATTAAACTTATCCTGTGATTTTTCAGAGGTGCCTTCAATTCCACAAATAAAAATTAGATGTCGCATGCTATCTTCAAGACCAAGTATTTGAGCAGGAGATTTGCCAATATCATTAGTTTCCAAGACTTTATACAAAGGTGACGATGAGTTATCTAATAGTAGAAGTGATATAAGATGAGCCTCTAAAAGTTGATTAATATCAAAACTTTCTCCAAGTGTCCATGCAGAATAGTTTTGAAAGCCTACTTGTTCTTTCGAGACAGGATTAAATACTTCGGTTGCAGTAACTGGCTCTTTGAAATCTTTTTGCTTTTCAACAATTTCTAATTTATTTTCCGGAATCTTTTTGAAGCGTTTTGCTAATTTATCATCAATAAATTTTTGAATTTCTTTTGCATCAACATCACCCCATGTGAAGTAAGTGGCATTGGAGGGGTGATAAAACTTCTGATGAAAACCTCTAAGGTAGTCATGTGTCAGGTTAGTAATGTCTTTAGGTTCACCACCACTGTTATTTCTATAAGTTAGATCAGGAAATAAATTTTTAGTTAAGGCCTGCCAAGTAGTATTTGAAATATTGCTCATAGACCCCTTCATTTCATTAAACACCACACCCTTGTATTCAAGATCACTGCTACTTTTATCAAGCTTTGAAAATTCTAATCTGTGACCTTCTTGTTTAAAGTCATCTTCCTCAAGCAATGGGAAGTAAACCGCATCAAGATATACATCTAGCAAATTAAAAAAATCTTTTTTATTTTGTGTTGCAAATGGGTACGCGGTCCAATCACTCGCTGTGAAGGCATTCATAAATGTGCTCATTGATCTTCGCAACATCATAAAAAATGGGTCTCTTACTTTAAATTTTTCTGATCCGCAAAGTGTAGTGTGTTCAAGAATATGGGCCACACCAGTTGAATCTTCAGGAATTGTTCTAAACATCACCATAAAAACTAATTCTTTTGAATCAT
>JBELJV010000084.1:0-2798 GCA_042090165.1 Gammaproteobacteria bacterium | reverse complement strand
AATCAAATAGACATTAATTCAACTACTGCATTGCGTTTGCAGGAAAGAAGAATTTTCTTTAACGAGGGAAGAGATTTTCTTAGTTCATCATTATCGAGTGTGTATACAAGGGCAATCAATGACCCAGAGTACGCATTTAAAATTTATAATCGCGGTGAAGAGCAAAGTTTTTTCTTTTTGAGTGCAGAAGATCAAAACACACCAATTATAGTCCCAGGAGTTCAACGATCTTATAGCGGGCTGTTGGGACAAAGCCAAGCAAATATTTTTAGTTACAACTACAACATAACTAATGGTCAAAATATTGGCTTCCTAGCTACCAACAGAGCATTTGATGATGGCGGTAATGGTCTGCTTTATTCTATGAACGGCTCGTTTATTTTAGATAATAAATACTCTTTACGTTTCGAACTTGCTAAAAGTGATACCGAAGAACCAATAAGTGATGTTATAGATACTGAGGATGAAGCAGATGATTACACTTATCGATTAGATGGAGAGAAATTTAGCGGTTATGGTGGTATTTTTAGGCTTAGAAGAGCAACTGAAAACTGGACAACTAATTATTTTGTTGCAACTAAATCTCCTGAATTCCGAACTGATTTAGGCTTCACAACTGAAAACGATTGGTTGAAACATGAGTTAAGCCAATCTTACCGCTATAGATCGAAAGGTTTGGTTCGTACAGCAAACCTTACGTTACAAAAAAGTATTGTTAAAACTTATGATGACTTGCTGCTTGATCATGAAACAACCTTTAGAACAAGACTAGAATTAGATAACCAAATCGCTTTAAATTTTAGTTGGGATAATTCACACAAAGCGTCTTTTGAAGGGATACCATTTAAAGATATCAAGGATTACAATTTTGCCATGGGATACAACCCCTCTGAAAGGTTTTACACACGTTTAAATTATAGTTGGGGTGACTCAATAGCAAGAAATGTTGACCAGCCAACAGTGGGAGAAAGAGAAAATTACAGCATTTACCTTACATATAGTTGGACTGATAAATTTAGAACCCAATACAATTATCGAAAAAATACACTTACTTACAAAGATACTGGAGAAGAAATATTTTCTGGATACCTAACTTCTATTAAAGGCACATATCAATACAATAAGGATACATTTTTTAGATTGGTTCGCGAATACAATGACTTCAACAACGATTCTTACACTCAAGCTTTGTTCCAATGGCAACCTAATTCAGCAACAATTTTTTACTTTGGCGGAACTTTAAATCAAAAAGATATTGAAGGCACTTGGGAAAGAGAAGGGTCACAGATTTATATGAAACTACAATATTTGTTTAATTTTGATTAAATTTTAAAAAGGGGTAATATTTATACATGTCTAAGATAACTAGGGAATTATCAAATATTCATGAAATGCTTTCAAATATGCATCGTGATTTGGGTTTAGTTGATCTTAATCCAACCGAGAAGTACATCTTTCTTAAAATTATTAATGAGATAGAAGAAAGGAAAGCTTGTTCTATGTTAAAAGCAGTGGAAGTTGCAGATAAATCAAGATCTACAGTCTATAAAACTATTAGAAAACTTGTCTCCAAAGGGATTCTTGAAATTGAAAATTCAAGCGATGACAAAAGATCATTTTTGCTTAAACCCTTAATTTAATTCTGTAGGAATGAATAAGTTCATTGAAATAAGTGCCTATACTTTTACTTTTCATATTCTGTGTTATGTGCTTTGGGTATTATTTGTTGTACCGATTGAAGGGCCTACAGATGTTAAGTCTCTGGGCAGTTTAGCTTATTTACCTCATGCTGGCAGAGTATTGCCAGTGATATTTTTTGGGTGGCAAGCCCTACCTGCTATTCTTGCGGCTGAATTTCTAGAATGGGAATACTTATGGACAGGGGCAGACTTTTACAGAACAACCGTTGCAACTTCTATTTCTTCTGCTGCTGTATTTATTGGATGGATTACATTTAGATATCTGGGAGTTGATTTACAGTATTCTCAAGTATTGTCGAATACAAATTGGAAGCATGTGTCGTTGTTCATTATCTTTGTATCTTTGCTTAATGGCCTTGGCAATGGCGGATGGTATGCTGTGGTTTATGACCAAACAGATGCTTTTATTTCTATTAGGTTCTTGGTTGGAGATATTGTGGGTGCAACTATTATGCTAATTTTACTAGTCATGCTATACCCATTATTTAAGAATTTTAAGAATGATAGAAGTTAAAAACTTATCTAAACAATTTAAGGTTCCTACGGAAAAAAAGGGAATTTTTGGTCCAAAAAAGAAAAACTTTCTTGCTGTTGATTCTTTAGAATTCAATTTAGAAAAAGGTAAAGTTTTAAGTATTCTAGGCCCTAATGGTTGTGGCAAAACGACAACGTTAAGAATGATTGCTGGGATGCTGGAACCATCCAAAGGTACTGCTATAGTTGATGGCTTGGATGTTAGGAAATGCAAACATGATGTGAAATCCAAAATAGGATATATGACCAATAATACATCCCTGTATGACAGACTGAATGTAATTGAAACCATTAAGTTTTTTGCTGATTTAAACCAGATACCAGAAGAGATCTATAAACCACGAGCTGAGCAATTATTTGATCAGCTTGATATGAAAAACTATTTGCTAAAAAGAATTGCTGATCTAAGTACTGGTATGAAGCAGAAAACTTCTATTGTTAGAACTTTGATTCATGATCCAGAAGTCGTGATTTTAGATGAACCAACTACTGGTGTAGATGTGACAGGACAAAGCGTCATCATTGATTTAATAAAATCAATCAAAGATTCTGGTAAAACATTAA
>JBELJV010000083.1:0-2874 GCA_042090165.1 Gammaproteobacteria bacterium | reverse complement strand
CATCTATTGAAGGCTCATCAATCTGTATTTTTTGGAATCTTCTTGAAAGTGAATTGTTTCTTTCAAAAATTTGTCTGTATTCTTTGTAAGTGGTTGCACCAACACATTTAATATCTCCTCGGGCAAGCGCTGGTTTTAGTAAATTTGAGGCATCTAACGCCCCGCCTGAAGCTGATCCTGCACCAATAATGGTATGAATTTCGTCAACAAAAAGAATGATTTTTTCATTTTTTTGCAAGTAATCCATCATTGCCTTCATCTTTTTCTCAAAGTCACCACGGTATTTTGTGCCTGAAACAAGGCTACCGACATCAAGTGACATCACCTGATAACCTTCAAAAAGCTCAGGCCCATTGCCTTCAGCAATGCATTTAGCAAGGCCTTCAGCAACAGCTGTTTTACCAACACCTGATTCACCAACAAGTATGGGGTTATTTTTTCTTCTTCTGCCTAATATTTGAAACAATCTCTCGAGTGTGTCCCCTCTGCCAATTAATGGATCTATATCTCCATCAAGCGCCCTATTGTTTAGGTTTGTTAAAAAGTCGGGCTGATTTTCTGATTCTTTCGGGGCTTCTTCAGCTACCTCATCTGTTTGAACTGCAGTATTTTTGCCATGAGAGATATAGTCGACAACATCAAGTCTTGAAATGTTTCTACGGTTTAGTATGTAAACGGCATAACTTTCTTTTTCGCTAAACAATGCTGCCAAAAGATTCTCGCCCAAAACTTCATTTCTACCACTTGATTGAACATGAAATATGGCTCTTTGAAGGACCCTCTGGAAAGCTAATGTAGGTTGGATTTCCTTCTTTTCTTTTGACTTTGGAACATTTTTTTTTACGTAGTTTTTGATTTCTTTCTGTAGGCTATCGATATCAATAGATAGATATTCAAAGACTTTTCTGGCTGAATCTTCTTGAGTTAAAACTAAAAGCAAGTGCTCGACGGTGACAAACTCATCAAGATTTTCTGAGCATTCTTTGAACAAAACATTTAAAGAATTTTCTAAATTTTTCGAAAGCATATGTTTAATATATCTAATCTTTTGTTAATTCTTCAATATCTGTTTTCAAAGGATGTTCATTTTCTTTTGAAAATTGATTAATTTGTTGAGATTTAGTTTCTGCAATTTCAAGTGAAAAAGCTCCACAATAGCCCTTTCCTTCATTGTGGATTTGTAACATGATCTCAGTAGATTTTGCATGATCATAATCAAAGAATTTTTGCAGAACATAAACAACAAATTCCATTGGAGTGAAATCGTCATTTAAAATGACGATAGTATAGAGTGGCGGTTTATCAAACTTCAGCTCAGCATCTTCGAGCTCAACTGTGCCAGTTGAAAAGTCGTCTTGAGACATATGTTACTTAAATTTACTCATGAGAATCTTACCAAATTCTGAGCAACTTACCTCCGTTGCATCATCAATTAATCTAGCAAAATCATATGTAACTTTTTTATCTTGTATTGCTGATTCCATTGCTGAAATAATTAAGTCAGCAGCTTCAGTCCAGCCAAGGTGCCTTAACATCATCTCTGCAGAAAGAATTAGTGACCCAGGGTTAACTCTATCCTGTCCAGCATACTTAGGAGCTGTCCCGTGTGTTGCTTCAAAAACTGCAGTCGTATCACCTAGGTTTGCACCAGGAGCAATGCCTATGCCACCAACTTGAGCAGCAAGTGCATCTGAAATGTAGTCACCGTTAAGGTTTGGTGCTGCAAGGACATCATATTCCGCAGGTCTGTGCAGAATTTGCTGTAAAAAAGCATCACAAATAACATCCTTAACTATAATTTGTTTGCCAGTATTTGGATTTTTAAATGAATGCCATGGACCACCATCAAGTGGTTCTCCGCCAAATTCATCTCTTGCGAGTTCATATCCCCAGTCTCGGAAAGCGCCTTCTGTGAATTTTTGAATATTGCCTTTATGTACTAGTGAAACAGAATCTCTATCGTTCTGTATAGCATACTCAAATGATTTTCTTATTAATCTTTTACTGCCCTCTTCTGACACAGGTTTTATGCCAATTCCACAGTTGTCTGTGAACCTAATTTTTTCAACGCCAAAATCTTTTTCAAGAACATCGATAAGTTTCTTCGCTGCATCAGTGTTTGATTCAAATTCAACACCAGCGTAAATGTCTTCAGAGTTTTCTCTGAAGATTACCATGTCAACTAGGTCTGGCCTTTTTACAGGACTAGGAGTTCCAGCGAAGTACTTAACCGGTCTCAAGCAGACATAGAGATCAAGCTTTTGTCTGATTGCCACGTTTAGGGATCTTATCCCACCTCCAACAGGAGTTGTCAATGGGCCTTTGATTGAGACTACATATTCCTTGCAAGCCTGCAATGTTTCTTCAGGAAGCCATTGGTCATCGCCATAAACTTCCACACTTTTCTCACCACAAAATATTTCCATCCAGCTTATTTCTTTTGCGCCACCATATGCCTTAGCTACCGCAGCATCTATAACATCTATCATCACTGGAGTTATGTCTGCACCTATACCATCTCCTTCAATGAATGGAATTATTGGATTATTTGGGACAACAAGCTCGTTGTCTTTGTATGTGATTTTTTCACCTGTGGTTGGAACTTTTATCATTGTGGTTTCTATCCCTGTAAGAATTTGGCTTGATTATACGCACATTTGCATTAAATATTAAGACTCATGATGTAAAAATTTATGGAAAAAGCAAAAAAAGTTGTAGTAGGTATTTCTGGTGGGGTGGATTCTTCTGTAACTGCTTTGCTGCTAAAGAATGCAGGATTTGATGTACAGGGCATTTTTATGAAGAATTGGACTAATAGTGCTCCGAACATAGAATGCACAACTGAGGCAGACTTTAAAGACGCTGAAGAAGTAT
>JBELJV010000082.1:0-2935 GCA_042090165.1 Gammaproteobacteria bacterium | reverse complement strand
AAAGAGACGAAAACTTATAATTGTGCCTATTATCTTCTTTATCTTAACCTTCTTTCTTTAATGTGATACTTTTTTCTTGAGGAGAAAATATATGCATTTTAAAATTACTACGTTCATAGTATTTTTGTTAGTTTCATCGAACTACATTGTGGCAGATGAATGGCCTGAGAAAGAATGTAACAAGCTGTCAGGCTATGTTGGCTTGTTATCGGCTGCGTCTGCAGGCTCTTTAGAGGAAGCTACAGAAGCAAAAAAGGAAGAGAATGAAGATTTAGCTAATGAAAAGTTTATGGCTGCTCATATGTTATCTGAGCAAGCTGCAAACTTTAGTAAAGTTTATTCAACTTTTTGTGATTAAAAAAGGGAGGCTTGTGCCTCCCTTATCACCAAACTAATTTATATTAATTCATAGAACTAAATACAAAATCCATTTGATAAGTATCTGCACGTGAACAAGATTCAATATGCATGTCTCTTTGCCTTGGTAAACCAGTAGATTCAAGGTAATCTCTCCACTCAGGCCACTGCTCAACACCTTTGGCTCTGTCTTTTGCACTATACCAATGATGCATCATAAGAAAATCAAAAGGTAGTTCTTCTTGGAATCCTCTGTAGGGTGTAAAAAAATGAATTCCAATTCCTTCGCTGCCAAAATCCCGAGCTGCTTGTTCCATTTTGGCAAAAATTGATTTTAGCTTTGCCATATCAGCATTAGGCTTGAGTTTGCACTCTCTCCAATCTGAAAAAGTTCTGTCATCGCGATCTTCCTGAGGAGTTCTAATATGAAAAACCCCATGATTTATCATTGATATATAATTTTCACATTCACCAGCGGTTTGAGCTGGTATACCATTTTCAGAAGCCCACTGAGGGTAATCATTGAGGTACGCGCCCCACTCTTTGTATTGTTCCATACCATCTGGCCAGTTACCCCACATAACATAGTCATATTCAGCATCGTTGTCCCAGATAGGAAGAAGGTTTAAACGATTATATTTTAGCCCTTTTTCCCGTAAAAAATTTTCATAAGGTAATTGCTCTGCAACAACATCTTGATAAGTTTTACCATCGTTTAAATTGCAAAACATAAATTCAGATCTAACTACATATTGCTCGCTTGTTTCGGCAATAACTGCATTAGCAAAAAAGATAAAAAGTAACGAATAGAAAGTATTTTTAAATTTCATAAATATCCCTCATAACTAAATTACCAGTATTTTTTATTATTTGTGCAACATTTATGCAAAATGTGTAAAAAAGATGGAGGAGAGAGAGGGATTCGAACCCTCGAGACGTTACCGTCAACTGATTTTCGAGACCAGCGCTTTAAACCACTCAGCCACCTCTCCACTAAGTCTTGAGAAAGTATTATAAGCACATACCTTATATTCAAGTACTATATTAAGCATACTAAGTTAGAAGGAGTTAAATATGCATAGATTATTAATTTTATTGTTTCCCATGGTCTTACATAGTGAAGATGTAAGTCAAAAAAAGATCTCAGAGATAAGTGTTGAGGACTTAACCAATATCGTGAGGATGATAGTTCAAGAAGCAATGACTAATTGCACAGTTACTGGTGAAATGAATGGCAGAGCCAAGTTAAACCTTGATGTCGAGGGTGAAGTTGTTGCTAGGCTTGAATGTGTTTTTGAAGAAGAGCCATTAGCAGAAGAAGGCTAATTATCTAATTTGGGGAGAATGTTAAGCCTATTTTAATATTCCAGAAATTATCATTACCTCCAGTCATTTCGGGTCTTTGAACATCAATGGGGGTATATGATGTACCAAGATTTAATAACCAATTGTCAGATAGCTTGTAGTTTAAACCAAGGTTTAATGTCATTAGTCTTCCACTGGTTTCAATAAAAGCTTCTTCTTGAATTAACTCCAATGGAGCATTAATTTGAACTGAAGGTTTCAATCTTGTTGATGCTAATGAAAACCATGGTTTAAAACCTATTGAGCTTTCTCTTTGAAATAAAATCTCAATGCCATCATGACTCATATCAATTTGATCTTTCGATGTTCCAATACAGCCAGAGATATTACCTGGTGAATAGAGAGGTTGCATAACATTCTCTTCAGAGCATGTTACAGAAGCAGTTGCTTGTCCATTAAACTTGTAAAGTCGCATACCTAAATTAAAGACTTCGTTTGTATAAATTTGTTTTGCAATTGCCAAACCCCACATTTGCTCTGGTTTTGCACCATCAATCTCCAGTGGTGGAGTCCAAGATAATTCAATGATTGAATCCCAATAAAAACCTGATGTTATCTTGCCTCTACCAAAGACTGGTGATTTATTTAGATCTTCAGATTTGAAACCTCCAAAACCTATTGTTTGTTGTTCTTCATTTAATTCCGGAATGGTGCTTATCGCCGCTGTTATATTGAACTTTCCTAGTGCCAAAACCTCAGGAAATTTATCAGATAAGTTGAGAGAAGCAGCAGTCATATATGACATCGCCCAACCTTCTGGGCTGGTGAAATCAACCCTTTCAGCTGATATTTTTAAGTGAAAAAATAAAGCAAGAAAGAGGATTGATAATTTTTTCATATATAAGTTTTAGTCAATAATATTAATAACACCATTACCTGCCATACCACGGTGGATAGTGCAGTAGTAATACATAACATCATTTTCAAGATCAGTTGGAACAACCCAAGTAAACTCGTTTGGATTCCTTGTTACACCCTCCTCATAGGAAACACCACCACCAAAAGTACCATCTGGAGTCGTGCTAATTCTAAATGGGTGCGCATTACCAAAGAAAGAGGTATCGAACACAACTGTTTGACCTCTTTTTACTGTAATAGTCGCATGTAAAACATCATCTATAAGGTAATCATTCCCTTGATTTGTAACGATAAAACTTCTTGTTTCAGAACCAAAAGACTGATTATCATTAGCTGCTCCCTTAGTTTGTTCTAC
>JBELJV010000081.1:0-2951 GCA_042090165.1 Gammaproteobacteria bacterium | reverse complement strand
GACCAATTATTTTCAATTGCCAGGCTGGCTAAATTGTCACCAAGTAAAGCAACATTCTCAGATGCATTTCCGTCAACTAATAAAACTCTTGATTGCCCAGGTTCTGACAAAATGCTTCTGACTAAAGAGTTATCATCATCGCACTTTAGGGTTACTACCTCGCCAGAAAAATTATTGATACCTCCGAAGCTTTTAAAATTTAAAAGAAAGGGTAGGCTGGGGTATTGGTCTGAGATGTCTGGTGTGTTCATAAAAAAGGAGGGCGAACCCTCCCTTTTATTTTACATAAATCTACTCTTTACCAATAGTACCCAAATCTTATTACTTTTTGGGATGGAGCTGAGTATGATCCTCTTGGAATACCAGCTTCAACACCGATATACCACGGCACAACTTCACTTTTGTGGTTGTAAGAGGCATATTGAATATACCAATTATCTTTTGAATCAAGAGTTAAGAAAAGATCCCACAGTTCCCATGCAGGCCTCTTGTCAGTAAAGTTCTCTAGCGGTAAGCAGAAATAACCAGGGCCATCACAACCACCCTCATCATTAACATGCTTATCCATGTTCCATGGAGTCACATACGACTCTGCTTCCCAGTGATAGTTCACACCTGGTTTAAGCTCCATACCGTTTCTTAGTTTGTAGGTATGTTCAAATCTTACTGTTAAAGCAAGATCCGGCGTATACGGAGCTTCGTTACCTTTTAAGTTTACAAAGTTATTTGGATTACCTGGATCAATAGAGGCACCATAATCTCTACCAAATAATGCATCTTGTCCATATCTCCACATGGTGACAAAATCTTCAGTAAACTCAGTGTGGTAGCTGGTCATGAAACCTGAAAGTCTACCACCATCATATGGAAGCCATGTGTATTCAAATTCAACTCCCCAATGCTCTTGTTCGCCAAAATTTTCTGTGGTCCAGATTGTTACACCTTGATCAAAGAATGTGAATTGTCCAAATGTAGGCGAGTTAGGGTCTGAATCGTAGCCATACACTTCAACTACATCCACAGGCAAGTTTCCTGTGAATTGTTTGCCTTCATAAATGGTATAGAAGATATTAAATGAGTAATTAAGTGTATTCTTTTCATTCTTAGCCTTAACACCCCACTCACCTGTGGTTACGTATTCAGGATCATAGTTGAGGTCAACTCTAGTTCCCTCTGCATAGAGACTAGAATTGCTTGGTGCCACGTATACATCTGCAAGACTTCCAGATTTGTATGCATTAGCTAAGTATGCATACATGAATGATAGGTCTGACATATCCCAATCAAGACCAAGTCTCCATGAAAAATTATCCCATGTCTGAGATGTATCATTATTTGTTACAACAACACCACAACCAATCTGAGGAGCTACACAATCAACACCATCAACCATTTTGCCCATTTGCACCCAATAGTCTGGAGCTAATTGGTTAATTGCATCAAAAGGATTGCCGCCTGTATCATATATAGCTGGATAACAACCATTACCAGAGTTACAATTAATATTTCTACCACCGACATCTGATTTTTCATCATATGAGAATCTTCCTCCAAAAGTGAGGAATAAATCATCTCTTAATGCATAAGTTGCTTGACCATAAACAGCATAATGGTTTAGTTCTCTATTTGGCTGCCAAAAATAATCATGTCCATTAAGTTCAGCCGTAAAGTTAGCTAACATATCGTTATCTTCTGTACTTGCAAAGAAGCCACCAACCCATGCAAGTTTATCGTCTGCACCATTGATGTACGCGTCAAAAACATGTGACTTTGTAAGAAGTCTATTAATATTGAAGGCCATACCATATTGATAGTTGACTCCTGAGTCGATTTCGAACTGGCTTGATTGTTCCAATTCTTGGAAACCATAATTTACAGTTAAGTTTGTAGAACTATTGATTTGATGTTTAAGAACCGCTCTAAATGAGTCAATCACCATATCATTGAAGCCAGGGGTGTTAGCGTAAGCTTGGTATCTGTTTTCTGAGCCTAAAAGGTCTGTACAGGTATTGGCAGGTGTGTCTTTTGCAGTTGCGCCCTCTCTTGTTTTCATGAGCTCGCAACTCAAGACATTGGTCCAACCATAGCCATTATCCTCGTAGTTTTCAAATTGAAGATTGATATCAGTTTTATCGCTAATAATATAAGTTGCGCTAATACGCCATGCACTATCATTGATTGCTGTGTAAAATTCTGATGGATCAGCTTTAACTTTTGTATAAGGATCCGCAAACTCTCCTTGACCACATCCATTGTTTGGTTGAGTTGAGCATCCTAAATACCAAGCGTAGTCTGAAAGGTAACTTCTTTGATCAGGGCTTGTAATTTGTTGAAATTGACTTGTAACGCTATTTGGTAATCTTCTCCAGTCAAGCTGAGATCCGTCCCAGTAACCATCTAGAAATGAGTCTTTTGTCTGTTGCATATATGCAAATCTAACCGCAAGTCTATCACTGACAGGCAGGTTGTAATGCATCCTCAGGCCAGCTTCATTAAGTTTTCCACCCACAAGATTTAATGAGCCACCTTGAATATCAAAATTTGGTTTTGCTGTGACGATATTTAACGTACCAACAACTGAGTTTCTACCATATAGAGTTCCCTGTGGACCACGAGTCAATTCTGTTCTTTCCAAATCAAACATCAATGCATTGGCTGCTTGTGGTCTAGCCACATAAACTCCGTCAACGTGTATACCAACAGCAGGATCCCCAAGCTCAGTCACATTCTCTGTTCTAATTCCTCTAAGAGTAATTATTGGGGCATTTGTATCAGTATTTTGCACGTAAAGACCAGGTATCATGTTATTAAGATCTTTGATGTTATTTAAACCAAGTTCCAATAATTGATTACCTGACAAAGCTGTAACAGCTTGTGATGTATTGAGAATATCCTTCTCTGTTTTGGTTGCAGTTGTTATAACAACCTCTAAGCCCTCGTCTTCATCCTCA
>JBELJV010000080.1:0-2962 GCA_042090165.1 Gammaproteobacteria bacterium | reverse complement strand
GATTGCTTGAATATGAGCATGCACCCGATGACTTTGAGTGCGATTGGAGTGAATTGAAAAAACCATTAGAAAGTTTTGATAAAATCCCTGAAGCTATTTAATATATCTTTAAACTCAAGGAGAAAAAACTATGTCTAGACATTCTGCTATTAATAGATTTGGAAGATCTACCAATCCAGCATTTAGTAGAGGCTTTGATTCAACATCATATGAAGCATCTATGGGTGAAAAAATGACTCTTGATGGAGCTGTCAATAAAACGGGCATACTTCTTGCCTTATGTTTTTCTGGTGCTTTTATTGGATGGAATATACCTGCTTTAATTTGGCCTGGTGCGATTGTTGGTTTTATTTTAGCAATGATCACTATTTTTAGAAATCCAGCAAAAGCTGGATCGACCGCACCGCTCTATGCTTTAGCTCAAGGCATTTTTCTAGGTGGAGTTACATTAATGTACGAGAGTGCCTTTGACGGTATAGCAATTCAAGCTATTGGTTTAACTTTTGGAATACTTGCTTCACTATTAATGTGCTATAAAAGCGGGTTAATAAAACCAACTGAAAATTTCAAGTTAATGGTCGTTGCGGGCATTGGCGGAATTTTCTTGCTCTATTTAGTTAGTTTTATAATGAGTTTTTTTGGCTCAGGAATAAGCCTACTATCACCGACTAATGGATCTTTAATGAGCATCGGGCTTTCTATAGGAATTGTTTGTTTTGCCTCTTTGTCTCTTGTACTAGACTTTGATTTTATTGAAGAAGGTGCTGAAAAAGGGATGCCAAAGCATATGGAATGGTACGGTGCTTTTTCTTTGATGGTAACACTTATTTGGCTATATTTAGAAATACTTAGATTATTGGCTAAGATGAGAAGCAGATAGTTTGTGAATACAATTATATTTGGCGCTTTAGCCATAATTTCCTTATTTATTTTTTTTAACCTTGGAAAAGTTAAGGCCTCAAGAAAACAGTTAGATAGGACTAACAGAATTAATAGATTTGGCAATCAAGAACCCAATAATATTATTGAAGGTGAAGCAAAGGAAATAAGTGAAGATGATGATCAAAAAAATCCATAAATATATTCTTTTTGTTGGTCTCATAATTTTGATACCAAATCAATCTTTGGCTAATAATGCTCCAATTATTCAACCTGGAGCTCCTGGTGAAAATTCAAAGATACTTGATCCTTCCCTTGCATCGAATATAGCTGGAGCAAGTTATGTTGAAGCTGATGTTAAATTTTTAGAAGGAATGATTACACATCATAAGCAAGCAATAGTGATGTCCAAACTTGCAAAAAAAAGAACTAACAACAAAACAATTCTTGATTTAGCCAAGAGAATTGACGTTTCTCAAGAAGACGAAATTAATTTCATGGAAAGCTGGTTAAAGTCAAGAAAAGAGATAAAAACAAATACGCCTCATATCCACCATATGCATATGGAAATGGCTGGAATGGCATCTCCAGAGCAACTTATAGAACTTGAAAATTCTAAAAGTACCGATTTTGATAGATTGTTTCTTCAGTTAATGATAGCCCACCATGATGGTGCCCTTGAAATGGTAAAAGAGCTAAAAAAATACCCAGGATCAGCAAATGAGCCACTCTTAAATGAATTTGTTGCTGATTTAGTCAATGATCAAGGTGTTGAAATTGAGAGAATGAATATCATTGCAGTTAATCTTTCAGATGATCCTAGATCTGGCTTAACTGCTGGTCTTTTTATTGCTGATGAAGCAATTTTAAATTTAGAGCTAATTGCTTCCCTTCGAAAACCTGTTGGATTTTATGATCCAGATGATCCTGAAGCAAAAGGTGAAGAAGACCTAACAAAAGATCTTGATGAAGATAGAGAATTAACAACTCTTGAAAAATCAAGAGCAAGAAAATCACCTATTTTAAGCTTTGCAAATACTGATATGGCTTTCAGGGATGACCTGCTTGTCGCTGGAAATTATCATGGTTTTAATATGTATAAAATTGATGAAGATGGCGTTCCCAACCTTATTTCATCTATAGTCTGTCCTGGAGGTCAAGGAGATGTCTCAATTGTAGGAAATCTATTAATTATGTCAGTTGAGCAAATTAGAAGCAGAGTAGACTGCGGATCTAATGGCGTTGGAAGAGATGCAAGTTCTGATAGGTTCAGAGGGATTAGGATTTTTGATATCTCAGATTTAACAAATCCAAAACAAGTGGGTGCAGTTCAAACTTGCCGAGGATCTCACACTCATTCAGTTGTTTCAGGAACAACTGATGATGGAAAAATTGTTGTTTATAATTCAGGAACTTCTAGTGTTAGAGATGAAGAAGAAATGGAGCAATGCATTGGAGATATACCTGGAGATAAAAGAACAGCTTTATTTAGAATTGATGTTATAGAAATTCCAGTTTCTGATCCTTCAAAATCTAAAATCGTTAGCAGTCCGACTGTCTTTGCAGACCCAGAGACTGGTGCTCTTGGTGGCTTATGGGTTGGAGGCGATCATGGAGATGATACTCAAGAAACCAATAGAACTGATCAATGTCATGATATTACCGTATTCCCATCAGCCAACATTGCAGCAGGAGCTTGTTCTGGAAATGGTATCTTGTTTGATATAAGCGACCCATATAACCCCAAAAGACTTGATGTTGTTACTGATATTGGTTTCGCCTATTGGCATTCAGCAACATTTAATAATGATGGAACTAAAGTTATATTTACTGATGAATGGGGTGGCGGTGGTCGTCCAAGATGCAGAGCATGGGATCCATTAGATTGGGGAGCGGATGCTATCTATGACATAGTTGATAATAAATTAGAGTTTAGAAGCCATTACAAAATGCCAGCACCACAAGTTGAAACAGAAAATTGTGTTGCTCATAACGGATCTATAATACCTGTTCCAGGTCGCGATATTTTTGTTCAAGCTTGGTATCAAGGCGGAATATCAATTATGGATTTTACTGATTCAGC
>JBELJV010000017.1:0-16620 GCA_042090165.1 Gammaproteobacteria bacterium | reverse complement strand
CTAAATTTATATTTCTTATACTCATTGAATTTAAATCAAAATCAAAAAAGTTTTCAGAAACATCATTTAAAGAAAAAATATTTGATTTAAAGTCTGCAGGAGCGATTCTAAAAACTCCTTCTTCAAATGATAAATTGTTTATAAAATCGACTTCAATCCCAACATCAGATGTTCCAAAAAATAATTTTTTATCGCTAAGAGTAACTTTAAAAAAATTTTCTTCATCTTTGAAAATACCATTCGCAGAGGTAAGCTCACCATCAGAGTTAATGCTGAAATTCAGAGGCATTTTGTTAGGCAAATTAGTAAAAAAGTTATATGTTCCTTGGTTAAATTGGTTTGATGAAATTATGTAATCACTTAGCAATACATCATTGGCTTTCAATTCATCACCATATATAACTAGCCTTGCGTTATCGGCATAAATATTTGATGAAGGTGAAATAAATTGCAAGTTATTGAATTTTATTTGAGAGTTTTGTGCACTGATTATCAACGAATAATTATCAAACCCATCAACTAATGAGAAGTTAATCAAAACATTAGCCTCAGGAGAATAAAAAGAATTATTTTCTAAGAAATTACTTACCTGAACTGCGGTTTTAGGAATTAATTTCTTCAATTTATCAGAAGTGGCATTAATATTGAGATTGATTTGAAAATCATCCTCATACTCAAGATTAATTTTTGTTGACATATCTTTTCCACTTGATCGAAACATTCCTTTATCAATAGAAAAACCATCAGAAAAATTTAATGTTATATATCCCTCAAAAAAATCGAAAACAGTTATCTCTTCTAGGAAGGATAGTTCAAGCTGGCTTAAGTCTGATCTAATTTGAAGGTTTAATTTGTCTGATTTAAACAAACCATACCCTTCAAGATTTTTAATAGATTTTAATGAACCTGGTAATTGAATATTTAAGTCTGAAAAATTAAAACCGAATTTACCGCTTTGCGATAAAAAATTATCCAAATTGATATTTTCAATGCTTGTATTACCTAGCTTTAGGTTTTTAATCTTCAAATCTTTTACAAAGATATCTGAAGAATTTTCTTGATTACTTTTAAAATTCTTATTGGACGTAACTTCACCATTTTTGAAAGCAAGCATCTCTAAATGAATCCTTTGAGAAATAACGGAGTTTAGAAGATTAAGTTCTAGCTCAATCTCTTCCCCTTCAAATAATGCTGCACTTGAGTAGCTGAAGTTTTCGAGCTTTACACTTACACCCAAAAGACTTGGTTCAACTTTTGCGGATTGATATTTTAGAGAATCATCCAAAAAATATTCTTTGATTTTTTCTGTTCCAAAGTTTGTGCTAATGAAAATAGCTATTGAATAGAAGATTATGACGGCTATTGCCACTAAGTATAAAAAAATCCTGATTGGCCAAATTAAAAATTCTTTAACCATTTATGCCTCTGTGTCATGAATATTGCAGCCCAAATTAATGCATTCATTAATGGGTTTAAAATTATTCTTGCTTCAATGTTTAAGCGATAGTCATTTATAAAATTAAGCAGGATGTTTAAGAAAATACTGGTTATAACAATCATTAATAGCTGTTCAAGTAATGATCTTTGTATCCATTTAATATTTGAAAAACTAAGGTATGCGCCAATTAAAAAAAATGTAATTGTATAGGGCAATGACTGATCACTAAAAAATAAATCGATAGAGAAACCATATAAAATAAACAAGTAAGTGCTTGGTAATTTTGATTTTAGTGTTGTTAAAAATAAGATAAAAGCAATAAATAAATCTGGAGTCCAAACCCAGATGCTTGTTGATAGAAAAATGTAATTTAAACAAATAAGGCTAAAAAATGTCAAAATTCTTGTAGCTTCAATCATGCAGAATCACCCTTTTGTTCATTGATTTAAATGGGTTGAAAAATAATTCAATCTCGAGTGTTTCATTAAAAAAATCATTCTCAGTTGTAATTTTTTTTAATCTTCCAACAATTAAGCCTTCTGGATGAATACCATCAAATCCAGTAGTAAAAAATGTATCTCCAATCTCATAATCAAATGCTTTTGACTCATTTTTACAGATGATAGTCATTGGCTCACCATTTCCATTGGCAATACAAAAAAAATTTCGTGTATTTTTTATTGATATATATTCCTCAGGATCGCTTAGCAATCTAACTTCTACTTGATCAGATATATTACGAGTTTTACCAATAACAAAATCTCCTTGTGAAACCGAGAGCATATCTCCAACAATATTGTTTGGGTTTGATACATACACTCTATGTTTTTTACAACAATTAAAATTTAATTGATCAAAAGAAATGATGCTTGAATTGCTTTCAAATTTCTTTGAACTAACAACAGGATTATATGACCTTGAATTCTCCAAAGACTTTATCTCTAGATCTTTTTCATAGATAGTATTTTGTAGATCAAGAATATTATTTTCTAAATTAGCAATCCTTTCATTTTCAAATTCCTGATAATCTTGCAAGACTTGCGATATAAAATTACTAGGTATATTTAAGAGGTTAATTAGGCCTTTATTAGCTTTTTCGTTGAGCTGGATTGAATTAGAAATAAGATTAAGAGCTAATATTAAAAGACTACCAAAAATATACGTTTGTATTTTCTTCTTTGAAGGAAGAATATTTCTTGACATTACTCTTCAGCAAATAGATCGAAGTCTTTATCCATTAAACCAAGTGCGATACCACCACCTCTTGCAACACATGTCAAAGGATCTTCTGCAACCCTAGTTGGTATTCCTGTGGATTGCTCAATTAGAGTATCCAGGCAATGCAATAAGGCCCCTCCACCTGTCAATACTATTCCATCTTGGGAAATATCAGCAGCAAGTTCTGGTGGAGAAAGTTCAAGAGCAGTTCTAATAGATCTCACAATTGCAGAAGTTTGGTTTTCCAAAGCTCTGAATCCATCCTCCTTCTGAAAAACAACCAATTCAGGTATACCTTCAGCAAGGTTTCGCCCTCTGAATTCATAGGGTTCAAAATCTTTCTTACAGTTCAATGTTGCACAACCAACCTGGAGTTTAATAAGTTCTGCAGTTGATTCTCCAATGACAACTCCAAATTTTCTTCTTACATAAGCCTGAATGGCCTCATCAAATTTATCACCACCAACTTTTAATGATTCTGAGTATACAATTCCATTTAGAGACAATATCGCAACTTCTGATGTGCCTCCACCAATGTCAATAACCATGCTTCCTCTTGGTTTATCAATTTCAACTCCAGCTCCAAGTGCTGCAGCAATTGGCTCTTCAATTAATTTAACGACACTGGCACCAGCTGACAATGCTGATTCTCTTATTGCTTTCTTTTCAACTTGAGTTGCCTTAGAAGGTACACAAATAAGAACTCTTGGGCTAGGAGATAGTATTGAATTATTTGAGACTTTTTTAATAAAGTGCTGAAGCATTTTTTCAGTAACATTAAAATCAGCAATAACACCGTCTCTGAGTGGTCTAATTGCTTCCATTTGACCAGGCGTTCTACCAAGCATCTTTTTCGCATCATGACCTACAGCAACAACAGATTTTTGGCCAATACTTTCCTTTATTGCGACCACTGAAGGTTCATCAAGTACAATCCCATCTTCTTTTGTGTAAATCAAAGTATTAGCAGTACCCAAATCAATGGATATGTCATTTGAAAAAAGACCACGTAAAAACTTAAACATTTCTAATATATCTCTATAATATTCAGAATCTTAAAGAATAAGTCTTTTAATGAATAAAATCGAGTTAAAAAATCTTTTATTTTTAGCAAGAATATATGCTGAGGAAAAGGAGTACCCAGAAATCACTAAAAAATTAACTAATACATTTAATCTAATTGATGAAATGAACAATCTAGATCTTAAAGATCTGGAACCATTAAATAACCCTCTTGAGCTCAAGAACGTAAGCAGAACAGACAAAGAAAGAAATAGAAACCAAAAGGACAAATTCCTTGACCAATCACCAGAGTCAGACGATGACCACTTTATGGTGCCAAAAATAATAGAATGAACTTTAAAGAGCAAAGAGAGAACTTTAGAAATAAAAAGATATCAGCTAAAGAAGCTGTACAGGAAGCTTTAAGCAAAGTTGAAAATGATAAATTAAATATTTTTATTTCTAATTTAAGAGATTCTGCAGAGAAAAGAGCAGAAGAAATTGATAGTAATTTTGAGAAATATAAAGATAAGCCTCTTTCAGGTGTGCCTATAGCTCATAAAGATATTTTCTGTACTGAAAATATTCAAACAACCTGCGGATCAAAGATGCTTTCAAATTTTGTACCGCCATATAGCTCCACAGTTACAAAAAATTGCGATGAGGCCGGCTCTGTAATGATTGCCAAGACAAATATGGATGAGTTTGCGATGGGCTCTTCCAATGAAACAAGCTTTTTTGGGCCAGTTGGTAATCCCTGGAATGACAGTCTTGTTCCAGGAGGAAGTTCTGGAGGCTCTGCAGCGTGCGTTGCTGCCAATATTACCTCAATTTCAACAGGAACAGATACTGGTGGCTCAATAAGACAACCAGCAGCACTATGCGGTATCACAGGTATGAAGCCTACCTATGGGTTAGTTTCAAGGTGGGGCATGATCGCTTTCTGTTCAAGCATGGATCAGGCAGGACCTTTTGCGAGAGATGCATTTGGTTGTGCTGCATTGCTTGATGCAATGGCATCATATGATGCAAAAGATTCTACATGTTCAAAACGTGAAATAGTTAACTTTGAGAATGCATTAGCTAAAGATTTTGGAACTCTAAATATTGGAATAATTAAAAATATTGAGGAATTGGGCATAAATAATGATGTACTCGAGGCATATGAGCACTCAAAAAGCGTTTTGCAGCAACTTGGTCACACAATAAAAGAAATTGATTTTTCTGAATTATCATCTGGAATTTGCTCATATTATGTAATTGCTCCAGCAGAATGTTCTTCCAACCTTTCTAGGTTTGATGGAGTTAAATATGGCTATAGATCAGACCAAAATAATATTTCAGAGCTCTATATGAAAACTCGCTCTGAGGGTTTCGGAGATGAGGTTAAAAAAAGAATACTTATTGGAACACATGTATTATCAGCTGGGTTTTACGATGCATATTACTTAAAAGCTCAACAAGTAAGAAGAATGATGAAAAATAAATTTGAAGACATATTCAAAGATGTAAGTTTGATTTTCATGCCAACTACTCTTGATCAGGCTTTTGAAAAAAATAGAAAAGATTCAGATCCAAATAGAATGTACAAAGAAGATTTGTTAACAATTCCTGCCAATTTGGCTGGATTGCCAGCAATATCTTTTCCAAATGGCTTTAAAAATAATTTACCAATTGGTGGTCAGTTTGTTGGAAATTATTTTAAAGAGGATTTATTGCTTAATACTGCAAACAAAATACAGGAGGTGACAGATTGGCACAAAATGACACCGTAATAAATGGTTGGCAGCCTGTAATTGGTCTTGAAGTACATGTTCAGCTTTTGACAAATACAAAACTTTTTTCACCGGCAAAAAATAAATTTGGCGAAGATGCAAACAGTCTGGTTGATTTAATAGATATGGGGCTGCCCGGGGTTCTGCCTGTCTTGAATGAAGGTGCGATGAATCAAGGTATAAAATTTGGCCTTGCAACTTCAGCAAAAATTTCTGAAACCATGATTTTTGATAGAAAAAATTATTTTTATCCAGATCTTCCTAAGGGTTATCAAATTACACAATTGCATTATCCAATTGTTAAAGATGGAGTGGTTGATCTTGGATATAAGAAGGTTAGGATTCACCAAGCGCATCTTGAGGAAGATGCAGGTAAATCAATGCATGATCAATATGATGCAAATTCAGTAATCGATCTGAACAGATCAGGGGTGCCTTTATTAGAAATAGTTTCTGAGCCAGATTTACGATCAGCACAGGAAGCAGTCGATTATCTAAAAAAAATCCATCAAATAATTACATATTTAGATATTTCGGATGGAAATATGTCTCAGGGCTCTATGCGTTGTGATGCAAATGTATCTCTTATGCGCCCAGATAGCAAAGAATATGGGACAAGAGCAGAAATAAAAAATATTAATTCTTTTAAGTTTGTTGAAAAAGCTATTAATCACGAAATAAAAAGACAAATGAAAATCCTTGAAGCTGGTGGAGAGATTGAGCAAGAAACAAGGCTTTATGATGCAGTTAAAGATGAAACAAGATCCATGCGAACAAAAGAATTTGCAAATGACTATAGATACTTTCCATGCCCTGATTTAGTACCAACACACATAAGTAAAGAGCAAATAGAACATGTAAAAAATACAATGGATGAGCTGCCAGAAGAAAAGCAAAAAAGATTCAAAGATCAATATAAGCTTGATGATTATGATTCAAAGGTACTTTGTGCTGAAAAAGAAACAGCGAAATTCTATGAGGAAGTGGTGCAAAAATGTGATCCACAAATTGCGGCTAAATGGATTATTGGGGAGCTAAATGCACTATTGAACAAAAATGAGTTATCACTAAAAGATTCAAAAATAACATCTTCTAATTTTGCTGCACTTATTTTAAAAATATCTGATGGTACGATCTCTGGGAAGATAGCTAAAGATATTTTAGAAGATATTTGGGAAAGCGGAAATGCTGTTAGCGACATAATTGACTCAAAAAATCTAAAACAAATCTCTGATACTGGGGAAATAGAAAAAGTAATAGATGAGATATTTGAAAACAATAAATCACAAGTTGAAGCTTATAAGTCTGGAAAGGATAAGTTATTTGGTTTTTTTGTCGGACAGGTTATGAAGGCAACTCAAGGCAAAGCAAACCCTGGCATGGTTAATCAGCTTCTTAAAGATAAACTCAAATAATTAGAATGACTTCGACAGAAATAAAAAAGAAAATTTTTATTCGGTGCTTAAATTTAAAATAGCTATTCTGTCTGACTTATAAGACCCAAAATAAAGCAAATCATCATATGGATATGCCACTGATGCAGCTCCATAAGCGACATTTGCTAAATTATACTCCTCTAATACTTTCATATCTAAATCAAATTTCATTGCAAAAAATGGTGTGGGGCATTGTATTAATTCTGGATCTATACATTCAATAGCTCCTAGATCAGTGTTTTGACCTATGGCCCATAAAAAACCATCAACTACAAGCAAGTTATCTGGCCCACCCTGTAAAAAATTTCTTAATTTAAGGTTTTGTCTTTCTCCGTTTTCAAAGATGCCAATACTGCCATTCATTCTGTAGCTAACAAAGAGCCTATCCCCAATCATCTCAATTCCATTTGGCCATGACCCGCCTGAATTACTTAAAATCTTATAGCCATCTTCCTTAGACCATTGATATACATGGCCTGTTTCTTGCCTTGTTAAATTTTTTATTAATAATTTGTTGAAGCCTAAATCCTTGTCGTATTGGTGAGTAACAAAAAAATCTCCTTTTTCATTTGCAATCACTACATCATTAAAATATGTATTTTTTTCTGGAGCTTTCACACAACCAATCCAAAAAAGGGTTGGTTCGCTTATATCGCTAAACTCGACATATTCTGGAAAAACTAAGAAAAATTCTATTCTGCTTATCTCTAAATGATTAACTACCGCAAGGAGGGATGATTCGTTTACAAAAGGGCTTAATGCATTCTCATGAGCAGAAAAATCCTCATAGATATCAATACCATGTGGATAGATTGATTCTTTACTAGGCAAGCAATCCTCTTCCCCAATACCCAGATCATTATTCTCTAAATAGCTTATTTTATAGTCCGTAACCTCATTAGATAAAAGGGATAATTTTGACAATTGCCCTGAAAAAGTGATTCCATTATTAAGTTCAGGCAAACCTGGGAACTGTGAAATAATTAAAGATTCTTCCTCAGGAATTTTTGCAAAATCTTCAGGATTTTGTAGTCCGCAAATTAGATCAAGAGTGCCTAGACTTTTGCACTCATCGATATTGGGGTAATTGTAAGAGCAAGCTGCCAAAAAAATGGCAGCAAGCATTAAATATATCTTCTTATACAAAGATCATTGCGAGGTTTTCTGCAACAAATCCTGGTTTATCAGATCCCTCAACTTCCAATTCAATGTTAAATTTTAACAATAAGCGGCCTCCGCCCTTATCATTGACTTCTAATAGGCTAGAGTTAAATCTGCATTTTGAGTCAACAGGCACAGGGTTGATAAATCGAACCTTATCATAGCCATAGTTCATGGCCATCTTAGTTCCTTCAACAACAAGTGCTGTTTCGTATCCCTTTCCAATAGATAAAGAAAGCATTAAAGCACCGTGTGCAATTGTGCTCCCAAATATTGGTGTTGCTTGTTCAGGATCTACATGAATAAACTGATGGTCATCTGACACATCAGCAAATTTGTTTATCATTTCTTGTGTAACGGTAAACCATGATGTGCTTCTCACAACACCAATATGATTATTTAGATCTTCAGGTTTAATTGCTTCCATTTTTCCTCCCTATTTAATTAAATGGTCTTTGAACTGTTCTCTTAGTTCTATTTTAAGTACTTTGCCTGTTGCTCCAATTGGCAACTCTTCCACAAAAACAATATCATCAGGCTTCCACCATTTTGCAATCTTATCTTCTAGGAAAGCATATATTGATTCTTTATCTTTCTTATCATTTGCTGGCACTACCAAAAGCACTGGTCTTTCATCCCATTTTGGATGTGCAACGCCAATAACGCATGCCTGCATTACATCCGGATGACTTTGTGCTGCATTTTCAAGATCAACTGAACTAATCCATTCTCCACCTGATTTGATAACATCCTTAGCCCTATCAACGATTGTCATATAACCATCAGGGTCAATACTTGAAATATCACCGGTATCAAACCAGCCATCTGCATCAATAGCATCTTCCTCGTGTTTATAATATCTTTTATTTACCCATGGGCCTCTAATTAAAAGCTTTCCATAAGCTTCGCCATCCTCAGGAAGTTTATTTCCATCTTCATCAACAATTTTAAGCTCAACTCCAAAGACAGGCTTACCTTGCTTAGTTTGAAGTTTGTAAAGCTCCTCTTTAGGCATCGCTTCCATATCTTTAGTTTTAATATTAGCGGTAGCTAGTGGGCTAGTTTCTGTCATTCCCCAACCCTGAATAACATTCACACCATGTTCTTCATCAAACTGTTTAATCATTGCATAAGGAACTGCTGACCCACCAATAACAGTTTGTTTCACTGTATCTAGAGTTATATTGTTTTCTTTACAATAGTTTAGTAAGCCTAACCATATTGTAGGAACACCAAAGGCAAGCGTTACCTTTTCTTTCTCTATAAGCTCAACTAATGCTGCACCATCCATGCCCATACCTGGCAAGACTAATTTGATACCATTCATTGCGCCTATATATGGCAAACCCCAACCCATGACGTGGAACATTGGCACAACCATAAGTATTGAATCATCTTTATCGAGGCCAAGACCATTTGCTGAAGAACCAGCCCAGGCATGCAATAAGGTTGATTTGTGAGAATACAGAACACCTTTTGGATTACCAGTTGTTCCTGATGTATAACAAAGGCCACATGGAGCATCGTCGCCTAATTCTGGCCATTCATATTCCTCATTTCCATCTTCGATGAACTCTTCATAAGAAATTGCATTTTTTAGCTGTGTTTCTGGCATTTCTTCTTCTGAACAAAGAAGAACATATTGCTCTACAGTTGGACAGTTAGCTTGTATGGCTTCAAGAAGTGGAGCAAAGACTGTCTCTAAAAAAATTATTCTGTTTTCTGCATGATTAATAATATAGACAACCTGCTCAGGATGAAGACGAAAGTTAATTGTATGCATTACTGCGCCCATACCTGAAATGCCATAATACATTTCCATATTTCTATAAGTATTTAGCGCAAGAGATCCAACATTCTGTCCGTGCTTAATCCCATACGATTCTAGTGCTGACCCAAGTTTCTTTGCCCTTTTGGCTACTTGACCATAATTCGATTTGACTATTTCTCCAGAGAGTGATCTTGTGACGATCTCAACCTCTGGGAAAATTCTTTCTGCATAGTCAATGATGCTACCAACGTTCTGTTTCCATGATTGCATGTTGCTCATTTTTTCCCCCAGTTTTTTAGATTGTGAAGATAAGGATACCATTCATTCTTGAGAGGATGAAACCATGAAAACATAATATTATGGATTTTGTTTATTTCCTTTTCAGAAAGGTTAATGTCTACTGTGGGGTTAAATAGATCTTTCATATTAATTAAGCCTTCATTAACGCCATGTTTTGAAAGAATTTTTTCGAAAGAAATGTTTGAGTTGCTCACAAAGTTGCCAAAAATTTCAATTATTAGACTGTCAGTTCTGACTAGGCCTGTGAGATTTATAAGGTAGAGATGCTTGCTGGCTAAATAGCTTTTATCTATGTAATGACAATCAGTTAAATTTAGCTTTTCTGGATTCGAGTCAATAGTAAAGAAATTGTCCCAGATACATATTTGCTCCTCTGAAAAATTAGAAAAAACTTTCTCGTTAGCTTGTGATTGGCTCGTAGAAATTACATTTTTTCCTGTCCAAAAAAAATTAATATCCTTTGGAAAATTTGCAGTGAAATCAGAAAAATAGGCTAAGTGTCTTTCATCTTTGTTTATCAGCTCATCAGAATAGACTGTTGGGCAGAAATTAAAGCTACAGTCTGGGAACGTTAAGACGCAGCTTTGATATATATCGAGTTGGTCTTTAAGGCTGAAGTGATTCTCAATGTCATCAAAAAGAATTGAAAAGTCGCTGACTCCAGATTTATAAAAAAGCTCAATTTTATTGTAGATGTGTTCCTTGTTGTTGCTGATTGGGGCCAGACCCACGCCAATAGTTACTTCCTTATCCCTTACATAGTTCACAAATTCAGAAAAATCCTCTAACCAGCCCTTTGGATGATCCAAATTCAAATCAGATCTTAAAAATGGGTCTTCTTTTGGGGCGTAAAGATAGAAATTTAGTTGGTTTTCAGACATCAAATCAATGTGGTTTTTTCTGTCTTCGAAGCTTACAAGCTTTCCATAATATCCTTCTACAATTCCTCTATATTTCATATTTTTAGTCTACATGAATTATGCTTTTCCATACACAAAGCGTTCTCTTTCTGCTAAATCTTTAATAATGGTTACAGAAGAAAATTTTTCCTTGTGCATGGCTTCTTGAATGATTTCAGACTGACCCTCACCATGCTCTATAAAAAAATGGCCATTACCGTTAAGGTGCTTTTTTACACCGCTTATAATTTTAAGAGGATCCGCTAAACCATTTTGTTCAGAAAACAGTGCGATTTTTGGTTCATGTAAAAGAGAGTTATTTTTGCTTTCTTTTTCAGGAACATATGGTGGGTTTGCAACAATTAGATCGAATTTATTTTCAACACTCTCAAACCAATTCGATTCCGTAAATTTTACCTTATAGTTGCTTTGCCAGTTATTTTTATGGGCAATCTCTAAAGCCTTTGTAGATATATCAACCCCAAGCACATGCGCATCTTTAAATATCTTAGCGAGTTCTATTGCAATACAACCCGATCCAGTGCCTAAGTCTAAAATAGACTTTACATCTGCAATGTTGTTCTTTATGTAATCAACTAAAACTTCTGTTTCTGGCCTTGGTATCAGTACTGCTGGAGATATTTTATAGGTGCCAGTGTAAAAATCCCATTCACCTAAGATGTATTGAATTGGCTTTTTTTTCTTTATGTCTTCGAGAAGGTCTTCCGAGATAAATGATTTGCTATCTATGCTTTTCAAAAGAAACTTTAACCCTTCTTCGTAGCTGTCACCATAAACTGAATACCAAGCTCGTTTGATTTCAGGCTTATTTAAATTATTTATTTTCGATTTCACTAAGCTTTTCTGCATTGCTTTGAGCCATTAACGAATCAAGCATCTCGATGATGTCACCATCTAGAAAGTTATCTATATTGTATAAAGTTAGCTTAAGTCGATGGTCTGTAATTCTGCCCTGCGGAAAATTATAAGTTCTAATTTTTTCACTTCTATCGCCTGTACCAACAAGGGATTTGCGTTCACTAGCTTTTTCTTGTTCCATTTTTTGCTTTTCAATATCGTAAATTTTTGAAGATAGAAGAGCTAAGGCCTTGGCTTTATTTTTATGTTGGCTTCTATCATCCTGACACTCCACAACTATACCTGTGGGAGTATGCGTTAACCTTACAGCTGAATCAGTCTTATTTACATGTTGTCCTCCAGCACCGGAGGCTCTGTATGTATCAACTCTTATTTCAGACATATCTACATCCTTTTCTTGAATATCGTCCATTTCTGGCAGCACAGCTACTGTGATTGTGGAGGTATGAATTCTGCCTTGTGATTCTGTCAGAGGCACTCTCTGTACTCTATGCACACCAGATTCAAATTTAAGCTTTCCGTAAGCATCACTTCCCATCACTTTAATCACTACTTCTTTATAGCCGCCAGGACCAGATGCTATTTCTTTAATCTTTTCAATCTTCCAATTACTTCGCTCAGCAAAGCGGGAATACATTCTGTATAAATCGCCTACAAAAATAGCAGCTTCATCACCACCAGCACCGGCTCTCAACTCTAAAAAGACATTCCTCTCATCATCCCTATCTTTAGGTAAAAGCTGAATCATTATTGTAGATTCAAGAGATTCAAGCTCTTCTTCGCAAGATGCTTTCTCCTCCGATGCAAGCTCTTTCATTTCATCATCTTTTAACATAGCTTCAAGATCGATTAAGGATTTTTCAAGCCCTTGGTAGCGTGACCAATTTTCCACCACATCTTTAATGTCAGAAAATTCTTTATTTAATTTAGTGAGCTTATCAATATCTTTTGTAATTTCTGGATCTGAGAGCTTTTTACTCAAATCTTGTGAAATTTTTATTAAATTATCTAAGGAATCTCGTATTGCTTGCTTCATAAGTTAACTTATCTTTTTTTAGATATCGATTGATCAAGAATTTTAGAAACATGGAACGCATTTTTTGATGATATTTCATTTGCTAAATCATCGATGATGTCTTCAACACTATCCCCTTTAGCAATTCTGAGTTTTGCTTTGTCTAAGGCATCGTGTTTGGTTTTGCTTAAGCTAGCTCTTACACGCTTTTGCTCTTTGTTGAGAATTTTTTTATTTTTTAATCTCAAGAACTCTGTTTCTGCAGATTCAGAAATTATAGCTTCAGCTTTAGTGACAGCATTTTTTCTGCCTTTGAGATTGAATTCAACCATACGACTGATTTCATCAAGTATCAATAACTCAATAGATGGTAATTCTTTGATCTTTTCATCTAAGTTACGAGGTATGGCTAAATCAAAGATAAGTTTGTTATCTATGCCTATCATGTCCTCAAACGTTATAAAAGCGGCATCCCCTGAAGCTGCAACAACTATTACTGTATTTTGATTCAAATATCCTTTAATCTGGTCCAACGGTTTGCTAACTATCCCTTCTATGGAAACAGAAGACCTATTAAAAATATCGATTTTATAATCCTTTTCAACCAATCTTTTGATTAAGGTTTTACCAACCTCACCTGCACCAATAACCATTACCTCTTTTAATTTGTTTTTTTGAATCTCACTTTCAACTAATGATGCAATTGATAAAGGATTTTTTGAAAGGTTCGTTTCAGTTCTAATATCTTTTGATAAATGAATTGCTTTTGAAAAAACATCATCTAATTCAGAATTAACAAAGTTATGTTTTTGGGAATTTTTAAGTGATTTCTTCACCTGCCCAAAAATATCTGGCTCTCCTACAATCATAGAATCAATTCCTGTCATTACCCTTAAAAGATGTTTGAATGCCTCATGGCCAGCAAAAAGAAATTGATCATTTTTCCTTACACCCAATTTCTTATCAATAACCTTTTCAACATATAAATCAAATTTTTTAATATCTGTTCTTGAGCAAAATGAATAAAATTCTGTTCTATTGCAGGTCGAAAGAAAAATTCCATTTGAAAATGGAGTTTCTGTAATTAATTTTGTGATTATTTGATCTATTTCGTCTTTATTAAACGCAAATTTTTCTCTAACCTCTAATGAGGTAGACTTATGACTTATGCCCCAACAATGAAATTCCATAATTTTATTAATACACCCAAAATTCTTCTTTTATTAGCAATAATTTTATCTGGATGTGCAAGTTTAAGTATATACGACAAAACATACAATCTAGAGGGGAAAATATCTTATGTATCTTCTAAAAAATCATTAATTGCCAAAGCCAAAATTAAAATTGAAAATGAAATGATTTATGTTGAAATTTCAGATAATTTTCTTCAAAGAAATTTTTTAAATGCAAGTTCAAAAATTGGGGACCAATGGAAGATTGTTGGCAGTCAAGAAGAGTTTGATATGAATCTTTTACCTTCACCTGAAATTTTGTATAGATTAATCATCACAGAATGTAATAAAAATAATATCTGCAGAATTAATCAAACATATAGTAACAACAACTATGAGGTAAAATTTATATTAAATGCAATTTGAAGTTAGTTCCTATGCAAAGATAAATAGCTTTCTAAATGTTCTGGGTAAAAGAGCAGATGGCTATCACGAAATTTATACTCATTTTCAACTACTTGACCTTAAAGATACATTATTTTTCTCTACGAGCTCACAAAACCAAGCATTTTGTGACGGCATAACCCCAGAGGAAAATATAATTCTAAAATCTATTGAGTGGTTCAATAATAAATTCGGTAAAAATCAGCATTTTTCTGTAACAGTAAAAAAAAATATCCCTATGGGTGGAGGCCTTGGTGGGGGCAGCTCAAATGCAGCAAGCACTTTATGTTTCCTATGTGATTATCATGGCATTGAAAGAAGATTATTGGATTTTCATGAGATATCTTTTGAGTTAGGTGCTGATATCCCAATTTTTATCTTTGGAAAGAGTGCTTTTGCTTCAGGTATTGGAGAAAAAATTGAAGAAGAGTCTAGCGATAAATCGAGCTATATCTTGATTAACCCAAATATCAATATTTCAACAAAATTACTGTTCTCTTCTAAAGATTTAATTTTTTGCGATGAAATTAATTTTGAATTAAATAGTTTTTTTAAGCCTTTGATTAAATGTAGTTCAGAATTTAATGATTTTTACAACAGCTTTAAAGAATTTTTAAATCAAGAGGAATTCAATAAATTGCAGTTGACTGGCACTGGATCTACATTATTTATTAAAAACCCCAGTGAAACCCTCATAGAAAAAATTCATGCAAAAAATCGTGAGAATTTTAGAGTTTTTTTAACTAAAGCATTAGAATACTAATTCTGGCATATTGGGGTGTGGCCAAGTGGTAAGGCAGCGCCTTTTGGTGGCGCCATTCGTAGGTTCGAATCCTACCACCCCAGCCATTAAAATAGGACAAAATTGAATAATCAAATTATATTTACAGGGAACTCGAACCCTGTCTTAGCGCAAAGAATTGCAGATAACCTTAATACTAGGCTGGGAGCTATAAAAGTTGCTACTTTCAATGATGGTGAGATCAATGTAGAAATACAAGAAAATGTCCGAGGAAAGGATACGTATATCATCCAATCTACAAATAATCCTGCACATAAAAATATTATGGAGCTTGTATTGATTGCTGATGCATTGAAAAGAGCTTCAGCAAGATCTATCACAGCAGTGATTCCATATTTTGGGTACGCAAGACAGGATAGACGCGTTAGATCAGCTAGAGTGCCAATAAGTGCAAAAGTTGTTGCAGATATGCTGTCAAATGTTGGCATATCAAGAGTTATTACATTAGATATTCACTCAGAACAGTTGCAAGGCTTTTTTGCTTTCCCAGTGGACAACATTTACACCGCAAATATTATGGTTGAGAGCCTTAAAAAAGAATATGATGTAGATGAACTGCAAGTAGTATCTCCTGATCTTGGTGGTGTTATAAGAGCAAGATCAGTAGCTAAAACACTTGAGATTCAAGATCTAGCCATAATTGATAAAAGAAGAGAGAAGGCAAATGAATCTGAAGTTATCAATTTAATTGGCGAAGTTGAAGGCAAAGTATGCATTGTTCCAGATGATTTAATTGATACAGCCGGCACTTTAAGCAATGCAAGCCATGCACTTAAAGACAAAGGTGCCAAGGAAATAATTGCATTCATCACCCATCCAGTATTGTCAGGGAATGCTATCGAAAACCTTAATAATTCAGCAATTGATAAGTTGGTAGTATCAAACTCTATCGATATAGATGACAAATCGAAAAAATGTCCTAAAATAGACGTCTTTGATATTGCGCCAGTGTTATCCAAAGCAATGACAAGACTGACAACTGGCGAATCAATAAGTGAACTTTTTAGATGATGGAAAATATAAAATTTAAAGCACAACAAAGAGAAAAGACCGGTGGTCTTTCATCTAAACAATCTGTTTATAATGATAGGAAAATTCCTGGAATTATTTATGGCGGAAAAGATGAACCTCTACCAATTTTGATTAATGAGAATGACCTTATCAGAGCAACCTCCAATGATGGTTTATTTAACTCGCTGGTTGAAGTTGAGGTTGGTGATAAAAAAGAAATGGTTGTATTTAAAGAAGTTCAGAAACATCCATCAAAAAATGTTTTTACTCATGTTGATCTACAAAGAGTAGTCGACG
>JBELJV010000016.1:12960-16869 GCA_042090165.1 Gammaproteobacteria bacterium | reverse complement strand
ATTATTTTGTCAATCTCAACAGGAGAATCAGGATATAGCTGTTCCGCTATAGCAATCTCATCTACTGTTGTTGGATAAGTAATAAATCCATAACAACCTGGCCAGTCTGGACACCCAAGCCCAGCATCAGCAAGCCTTGTCCATGCTCCTAGGCCTATAACAACAAAGCAAAAGGCGACGCCTATGGCTGCAATAAATTTTGTATTAAGTATTTTCATAAAAGCTTCTTCACATCCTCAAAAATTTCACTGAATGTTAATGTGTCATAGAACTCACCAACAACATCAGAGTAAAAATTTAAAATAAAAAAAGATTTGGATTGATAAGGGTTATCTCTTTGAGTTTCAATTCTTCCCTCAAAAAGAAATTCTCCATCATAAACAAAAACAATGTCCGGGTAATCCGCTCTTACATCCTCAATGGATTCAAATTTTTCTTTGTCCCGATAAACAACAACTCTCTTCAGCCTGTTCATCTCTCTACCAAGAGTGATGTTAATTGCTCTTGCTGTCTGATATTTCTCTGAACTTAACTCAAGATCGTTAAAGTCATCAAAGTAAACCAAGTACCATTTGCCTTTTATAAACTCAAAGCTTGTTCCATCTTCTAAAGAAAGCTCTGTACCTTCTGTTTCGATGTGAGGGTTTAAAAATGAACCATTCTCTGTTGTATTTGTTGTCGAGAATATGCCTGAGTAGAAAAGTGCTGTTGACAAGCTTAAAACAATAAGCGGAGTCAGCAATATTATTAAAGCTATGTGTCTTTGATTATTCATCTTTTCTCCTAAAGGCAATTATGGTTAATACTATCAAGGCCAAACAAAGCCCAAACCACTGAATTGCATATCCAATATGTTTGTCTGACGACATATTTATGGGCTTCTCAATTTCCTTAAATTTAAACTGATCGTTCTTATCAAGATTAAAGATATAAGGTCTTATGTTGTCTGCCCTCAACTCTGGGTATACGTTAGATATAAGGCCAATATTAAATTCCTGTATGATTCTTTTATCAGATTCCTCTATATTTTTCACAAATGCATTGGAGTTTTTGTATAAAGCACTCCCTTTTATTAAAAACTGGCCGCTTGGCGTTGTAATGTCTGGCACCTCATTCTTTAGACGGCCTCTTGCAACAAATCCACGATTTACAAATACACCCGAATTTTCTTCAAATCTAAAGTACTGATACACCTTGTATCCTGCTTGGCCATCAAGCAGTGCATTGTCCTCAAGAATTATGTTTTGAGTAAATTCCCCATACGAGCTTATTGGTTCCCAATTAGCATATTTCTCTTCAGTATTAATAGGTTTGTGAGGATTGTTCTGAAGTTCGTTAAACTTTTCAATTATGTTGTCTTTTTCAGCAGCACGCTCAATTTGCCATAGGCCAAGTGAAAAAGTAATTGGGGTAAATATAATTGCAAAAATTAATATCTTTGATTTATAGCTGTTCAATGTTTTAATAGTCCCGTGTTAAAAACAATTATTATCATTTTACTTGTTCTAGTTTTACTTAGCCTTGCATCCAGTCTTGTTTTTCTGTTTGTTGATAGAGGCAATCCTGAAAAAAAACGCATACTTTATGGTCTTGGTTTTAGGGTTACCCTTGGGGCAATAATTATAATTCTTATATTTTATGGTATTTATTCTGGGCAGCTTGGCAACCAAGCGCCTTGGGGTTAAAGAATATAAACAAACAAGAATAAACAGACCCAAACCACATCAACAAAATGCCAATACCACGAAGCTGCTTCAAAACCGAAGTGTTCTTTATCTGAAAAATGACTATAACCTGTTGATCGGACAAGTTGTGTTGCCAAGAAAATTCCACCAACTAAAACGTGCATACCATGGAAGCCTGTAAGCATGAAGAAGGTTGTTCCATAAACACCAGATGAAAGTGTTAAACCAAGATGTGCATAAGCCTCATAGTATTCAACAGCCTGTAGAATAACAAAAATAAAAGCCAGCAGAACTGTAATGCCAAGCCAAAAATTAAATCTTTTCCTATTGTTTTCTTTAAGTGCCATATGAGCGACGTGAACTGTTGCACTTGAACTCAAAAGAACCAATGTGTTCCAGAGTGGAAGCCATGTAAGCGCTCCACTTAAACTGCTTAAATACATATTTTCTTTTGGTCCTACTGTTGTTGCTTGATCACCAAGCAAGCTTTGTTCTGGTGTTATCATTGGAGGCCATACTGCCTCAAATTCTGGCCATAACAGATCTCCAGCAATTCCTTTTGCACCTTCACCGCCCAACCATGTTATCGAAAATGACCTGATATAAAACAATGCACCAAAGAAGGCAAAGAAAAACATTACTTCTGAAAAGATGAACCAGCCCATGCCGTAAACATAGGAATTATTCAGCTGCGGTGTATCTAATCCAGCCATTGATTCCCTCGTTACCGTCGCAAACCAATAAGCCATTGTAAAAACAACTGCTACCATGCCAGCAATAAGCATTGTTGAGCCGTTACCAGTTATAGCATTTGCTGCACCCATGCCTGCAAAAAATGTTGCAATAGCAAAAACTATAGGGATTGAGCTTTTCTCAGGTACGTAATATTTTTGATGTCCTGCTGTTTCACTACTCATGATTCATTGCCATTGGGTTTTCTCTATTTTTCTCGAATAAAGTATAAGACAAATAGACATTATTTACATTGTCTGAAATGTCGGAATCTACATAAAATCTTATTGGCCATTCTTGTGTCTCAAACGGTCCCAATGTTTGCTCTTCAAAACAAAAGCATTGAATTTTCTTTATGTTTTCAGCTGCCAGACCAGGCGAAACTGAGGGTATTATGGTCAATGTTATGTTTTTATTAGTATTGTTTGTTGCAACATATGTTGTTGAGCTTACCTTGTCTGTTAAAACCTCGAGATTATCGCTTGAAGGGTAAAATTTTACTGGAGCAGATCCGTTAACTGTGCTTAAAAAACGTATATTTACCTCTCTAGATTTAATTTGTTTTTCTGTTTTAAAAAAATCTGATGGGCCATATATTTTTCCATTTAAGCCAGTAACCTCACAAAAAACGTTATATAACGGCACAAGCATGAACGAGAAGAGAAACATGAAAGCAACTGCACCCAGCAGGCTCAAGAAAATTTTATTTTGTAGAGGTCCTTTAGCCATTTACCTTCGGTGGTGTTTCAAATGTGTGGTAAGGAGCTGGTGAATCTACTGTCCACTCTAATCCTTCTGCTCCATCCCAAACTTGTGGTGTTGCTTTTTTACCAGCGAATACTGTCTTAACCACTATATATAAGAATAGTAATTGCGATAGCCCGAATAAGAAAGCACCAACAGATGACACCGCGTTCCACTCAGCGAACTGCAATGAGTAGTCAGCATATCTACGTGGCATGCCTGCAAGCCCTACAAAGTGTTGAGGAAAGAATGTGACGTTTACACCAACGAATGAAAGCCAGAAGTGAAGTCTTCCCATCTTTTCGTCATACATGTTACCTGTCCATTTTGGTAGCCAGTAATACACAGCTGCCATAATTGAAAAAATTGAGCCTGGCACAAGCACATAGTGAAAGTGAGCAACAACAAAATAAGTATCGTGGTATTGGAAATCAGCTGGTGTAATAGCAAGCATCAGGCCTGAAAATCCGCCGATTGTAAATAACACAACAAAGGCTACTGCAAATAGCATTGGTGTTTCATAAGTAATAGACCCCTTGAACATAGTTGCACACCAGTTAAACACTTTTACTCCTGTTGGGATGGCGATAATCATTGTGGCCCACATAAAGAAAAGTTCAGCAGCCAAAGGCATGCCTACTGTAAACATATGATGAGCCCAAACAACAAAAGATAATACGGCAATAGATACCATCGCATATACCATTGAAGCATGTCCAAACAAAGGCTTTCGAGAGAATGTTGAAAT
>JBELJV010000016.1:0-12860 GCA_042090165.1 Gammaproteobacteria bacterium | reverse complement strand
GGAATTAGCCAGTTTGCTAGCCCTACAAACGCTGGCATAACTGCTCCAAAAACCATTATTAAACCATGCATTGTCACAAGCTGGTTGTATCTAATCGGATCCATTAACTGAAGGCCCGGTTCAAAAAGTTCTGCCCTGATACCCATTGCAAAAGCTCCGCCTAACAAGAACATCGCAAAACTAAACCATAAATATAAAGTACCAATGTCTTTATGGTTTGTTGTTGTAAGCCATCTCATGAGCCCTTTTGCAGGCCCGTGGTGATGGTCATCATGGTTATGGTTTTCAACTACTGCACTCATAATTTCTCCTATGTATCATTTTCCTTATATTCAACTATGTCTTTTGGTAGGACAATCTCTCCGTCTCCGCTTCTCTCATTTCCCCATGATAATTTAGTAAACGTTATAACAGATGCCATTTCTACTTCATTAAGCTGTTCAGCAAAGGACTGCATTTGGCTTCCTCTTATACCTTCCATAAGAATCTCGGTCTGCCTAGCCTTATCATTCATAACAATATCACTGCCGGCTAGAGCAGGATAAAAACCAGCTATTCCAGTTCCGTCTGCTTGGTGACAAGCTGCACATCTGGTTGCATATATTTCTTCACCAATGCTCATCAACTCATCAACTGTCCATTCTTTTTCTGTTAAATATGCAAGCTCTTCTGCTGCATCTCTTTTTGTTTGTAGCCATGCATCATATTCATCTCTTGTAACAGCTTTAACAACAATCGGCATATATGCATGTCTTTCGCCACAAAGTTCTGTACAGTTCCCTCTATAAATTCCAGGCTCATTCACTCTTGTTTTAGCAACATTGATAAAACCCGGAATTGCATCTTGTTTAACAGCAAAATCAGGCATGTACCATGAATGAATTACATCATTACTTGTGATTAAAAATCTTACAGATGTATCAACTGGTATGACAATTGGCTCATCCACTTCTAATAAATAGTTTTCTGATTTTTCTACCCTATTAAATTCATATTGATCTGGTGGAGTTGTTAGGTTTGAAAAAAAGCTTAGCGGTTTATTGCCAACTTGCTCATCTAAGTATTTATACTGCCATTTCCACTGCCAACCTATTACTTGAATGTCTATTCCACCTTCTTCAGCTTCGTGGTCATAGATTGTTTTTAATGTCATTGATGCAGGAATGGCCATCGCAACTAGAATCAATGTTGGTATTACAGTCCATAGGATTTCAAGTTTGTGATTTTCTTTAAAATCTGCTGGCTTATCGTTTTTAGACTTCTGATATCTCCACATAGACCAGAATAGAAATCCAAAAACTAAAACACCAATAGCCACAACAACAAAAAATATTGCCATGTGTAGTGTGAAAACTTCTTGACTTATATCTGTTACGCCAACAGGCATATTTAGGTCTAGCCAGTCTGCTGAAGCAAACGATGATATAAGATAAAGAGTGAATAGCCCGAGCTTGTTCTTCATGTAGGCATTATACTACTATAAATAACGCTAATGTCCATAAATAACTGTCATGAATAAGAGGTATTTTAATCATTTAATATTTTAATTGATTGTATCAATTCTTCGTCTTTTGTTTTTGTGAATTTACAACTTACACACCTAACCTCAGAATCATCGTTTTTCAAAACTATTGAATCCATATCTCCGCATGCTGGGCATACAGCACCCGCAATAAATTTATAGCCTTTCATTCAATACAGCCTTTACCATTTTTGTATCAGGTCTTTTGCCAAACCACAGAAAAAAGCTAGCTGAAGCCTGTTCAACAAGCATACCAATCCCGTTATAAATATTGCTTTCGTTAACCAGTGCCAAGTCTCTAATTTGTTTATTTGTTGGGTTTGAGTAATTAATGTCATAGACGTGGCTATCTGTAGATAAGTGAACTTCCTTAAGGAATTGGAGAGAGCTTTCATCTAGTGACGTAGCGCATGAAATAATCAAATCTATTTTTGAACCTTCATATGGGCTGCAGTTTGGGTATGTGTTAAGGACATTATCGAGAGTGTCTTTTGTTCTGGTTGCCACATAAACTTTTGCTTGGTCTGAGCAAGATTCAATTATTGATTTTGCTGCTCCGCCCAAACCAAAAACTAAGATATTTTTTTTGTCTATATTTATATTTTTTGAATTAAGGTCATTAATTAATCCCTGTCCATCTGTTGATGTTCCTTTTGTTCCATTTGCATATAAGCAATTAATTGAACTGTTGGTTGAAAAGCTTTCTGCGACAATTTCTTTAAATGGCTTGGTAACGTTGAGACCCACCCCTCCATCTTTAAAAAATTTTTTTATAAATAGGTTTGGGTCTTCATCCAGGTCGTAAATTTGATAGTCAACCTCTATCCCAAATTGATCTGCGAATAGTTTATGTATGTCGGGCGAGAGAGAGTATGAAATTTTACTCCCAATAACTCCAAGTTTATTCATTTAACCAGTCCTTGGGTTTTGTAATATGTTTGTATAGGTTTTTTTCTTTCTCTTCAAGGTTGTCGTCGAATTTATAGCGCCAGCTCACATCTTTCGGAAGAGACATAAGTATGGACTCGATCCTGCCTGAAGTTTGAAGACCAAACAATGTACCACGATCATGTATTAAGTTGAACTCTACATACCTGCCTCTTCTAAATTTTTGAAAATCAACATCTCTTTGAGTGAAGTTTAGGTCTTTTCTTTTTTCTAAAATTTTTGTGTATGTCTCAATAAATGCTGCACAAACATCCTTTGAGAATTGAATGCCTTGATCAAATGGGATCTCAAGTTTTTCATAGAATATGCCGCCCACACCTCTGTGCTCGTTTCGGTGAGGAATATAAAAGTATTCATCACAATTTTTTTTGAAGGTTTTGTAAAAATCAGGGTCTGTTTGATCGCAAGCAGTTTTAGCTGATTTATGCCAGTCATAGCAATCTTCTTCGAATAATATATATGGAGTAAGGTCAAACCCCCCACCAAACCAATGATTATGAATTTCACCATCCTTTGTTGTGCAAAAATAACGCACATTCAAGTGTGCAGTTGGAATGTTTGGGTTATTTGGATGAAAGACTACTGATACCCCTGTTGCAAAATAGGGCAACTTCTCTGATTCATTTAAAATCGCTAACGAGGACTCTGGCAATGAATCTCCAGAAATTTGAGAAAAATTAATTCCTGCCTTATTAAATACTATCCCGTCGTCTACAACTATTGATAAGCCTGAGCCAAGGTTTTGTTTTTCCCAGCCGTCTTTAATAAATGACTTATTATCCTCAAAGCCTTCAATACGCTCATAAATTTGTGCTTGAAAGCTTTTGAAATGATCAGCTATTGTTTCTCTATCTAATGTATTCATCTAGTTCCAAATCATATATTCTTGATGGTTTCTTTTCACCCCCTAGAGGCATATCAAGAATTCCCTCTATTTTGTCTTTAAATATATTTTCTATTTCTTCTATTGTTTTACAAACCTCGTTTCCAGATATATTTGCTGAAGTTGAAATTAGGGGCTTGTCAATAAGGTCTAAAAAATCTCCCAGCATTTGGTAATTTGGAATTCTAATAGCTGTTTTGCCCTTTTCTAAAGGGAGTAAAATTGTTGTAAAAGAATTTTTAAAGCTATTTATGGTTTCTTTGTAATTTTCTGCTTCGGGGAAGTGCTCGAAGAGCTGATCAGGAGATTTAAAAAGCAAAATAAATTTTTTTGAGTCGTCTCTTTTTTTTGCTAAGTAAATTTTTTGCTGTGTTTCCGGTGTATTTAGACCACCAATACCCCAAATACCTTCAGTAGGATAAGCGATAACACCTCCGTTCTTAATTATGCCGGAGGCAGTTATCAAGCTTTGAGTTACTTTCAACCTCTGTCCAGATTTTTGTCTTTCTGGATGGTCTTTTCTCTAAGTTCTTTTTTAAATTCTTTCATTCTATCAGCCATCTGATCATCTGTTGTGGCGATCATCTGTGCTGCAAATATCCCTGCATTGGTAGCGCCTGCTGTACCAGCTGCAAAAGTTGCAACAGGCACGCCTGCTGGCATTTGCAGTGTGGAAAGAATTGCATCAAGACCATTTAAGCTGTGTGCTGTTGGCACACCCAAAACTGGACTTGCAGAATGGGCAGCAACAGCACCTGCAAGGTGAGCCGCCATTCCAGCAATAGCAATGTAGGCCTTACAGCCTCTTTCTTTTGAGCTTTTTAAATAATCTACTAAAACATCTGGTGAGCGATGAGCTGAAATCACTTTCAATTCACATGCGATATCAAAACTTTCTAAAGATTTGATTGCTGCCTTACCAAGATCAACGTCGGAATCAGATCCTAGAATTACAGAAACTTGTATATTGTCCATATATATAAAATTATAATTAATGTATGAATAGACTGAACATATTAACATTTCCTGACCCAAGGTTGAGAAAAAAGGCAGCTGCAATTGATGTTTTTGATCAAAAACTAAAAGATAAGGCAGCAGATATGCTCTTTACCATGTATGAAGATAAGGGAATAGGATTAGCCGCTACTCAGGTTGACTTTCATCACCGACTTATAGTGGTTGATGTTTCTGAAAACCAGGATGACCCGCTATATCTAGTAAATCCATCTTTTGTTGTGCTTGATGAAACCCTTGATGGTTATAAAGAAGGTTGCTTATCTATCCCCACTTTCTATGAGGAGGTTTATAGACCAAAAAAAATTGAACTTTCTTATCAAGATCTTGATGGTAATCATCAAAAACTTATTGCTGAAGGTGTGTTAAGTGTTTGTGTTCAACATGAGATAGATCATCTTGATGGTAAGCTTATGGTTGACTACATTTCACCCTTAAAAAGAGACAGAATTAAGGAGAAGCTTCTTAAGTCAAAACATGTCAAAAAAAAATAAACTAACAATTGGTTTTGCTGGGACACCAGAGCTTGCTTATCGCCATTTCTTAAAAATCTTGGAATCAAGCGATATTGATATTAGGTTTGTGCTTACTCAACCAGACAAGAAAGCTGGAAGGGGTCAAAAAACTAGCAACTCACTTTTTAACAACGGTACAGAAGAAGTAGAAATACTTCAGCCTGTTAATTTGAATGATCAAACTTTTAGAGAAAATATGCTTGCTAAGGAAATTGACCTCCTTGTGGTGGTCGCCTACGGAAAAATAATTCCAGATTGGATGCTTAACTACCCAAAATATGGATGTTTAAATGTACATTTCTCACTTTTACCAAAATATCGAGGAGCCGCTCCTATGCAACGAGCAATCTGCAATGGTGATAAAAAAACAGGAATTAGTTTTATGTCTTTGGTAAATGAGTTAGATGCAGGCCCGGTGTATGAATCATATGTTCATGAAATTGGCAATTCAGATATTTTTCAACTTGAAAATGCATTGTTGGCATTGTCTTTAGAGAAGGTAAATACTGTAATTAGAAAAATTGTTTTTGGAGGCTTAAAAGCAAAAGAGCAAGACCACACCAAAGCAAGCATAGCTGAAAAAATGCATAAAGATGAGGGGTTAGTTGATTGGAATCTTTCATCAAAAGAGATAATTAACAAATTCAGAGGGCTTAAAAAATGGCCGAGAACGTTCTTTAAGCTTGGGGCTGAATTAATAACCATTCATGAAATGTGGTGTTCCTCAGATGAGACTAAAAATGCAGGTGAAGTTAAATCATTTACAAAGGATGGTTTAGAGGTGTTTTGTAGTGATGGGGTTATAAAGATTACTTGTGTTCAGTTTCCAAGCAAAAAACTTATCAATGCAGTGGATTTCTTTAACTCAAAAAGAGCTATAATTTCACCTGGGGAAAATGTAAATTGAAAATAATTATCTTAGGTGGTGGCTCAATAGGAAGCAGCGTAGCGAAAGAACTGTCATCAGAAGAAAATGATGTTGTAGTCATTGACAACAATAAAAAAAATCTTGAACCATTAGAGCCAATTGAGGGAATTAAAACTATTTGTGGCAATGGCTCATCACCAAAAACTTTGTCTCAAAGCGGCTTAGATAATGATTCCTTGTTTTTGTGTTTAACTGACTCTGAAGAAACAAACTTGCTTGCATCAATTGTTGGTAAGCATAAATATAATGCTGGAAGAATTGTTTGTAGGCTTAAGGGTTCTGAATACAGGAAGATTGCTAAAGAAATAACCCCTTTTGTTGATTACTTCATTAATCCAGAAGATTTAATTACAGATGAGATTAATAGCTTGCTACACCACCCAGGATCTCTTGAAATACTTGATTTTGCTGAAGGCTCTATAAAGTTAGTCAGTGTAAGAGCAAAAACATCTGGGCTTTTAGTTGGGCGTCAAATCAAGGAACTCAAAGATGATTTGCCAGATTATGAGACAAGAATACCAGCTATCTATAGAGATGATGAGCTATTCATTCCTACGGGCGAAACGGTCATTAATAAAGGAGATGAGGTTTTTTTTATTGCAGATGAAAAACATATTAGCGATGTAACAAGAGAGCTGCAAAAATTAGAAAGCAAGTATAAGAATATATATATTGCTGGCGCTGGAAATATTGGAAAGTCTTTAGCTAAGAAAATAAATGAAGATTTCAACGTCAAGTTAATTGAAAAGTCTGAGGAACAGTCTGAACTGGCTAATGAAGCTCTAAATAATGTTTTAGTTCTAAATGCTGATGCAGCAGATAAAGATTTTCTTGACTCAGAGTCAATTCAAGATTGTGATGTATTTGTTGCTGTTACTCATGATGATGAATCAAATGTTTTGTGCTCTTTAATGGCCAAAAAATTAGGGTCTAAAAAAACTGTAACAATTATTAATAATGAAGCTTATTTTGATCTTGTTGGTAAAAATGAGTTAGATATTATCATCTCACCCGTTCAAATTACCGTTTCGCACATCCTTAAATACATAAGAAAGGGAACTGTTTCAAATGTGCACAAAGTTAAAAAAGGTAAGGCTGAAGCTATTGAATTATTAATAGATGATGGGGTAAAAAATATTGCTGGAAAAACAGTAGAAGATTTAAAGCTCAACGAAAATATCAATATTCCCTGCATTAAAAGAGATGAAGGCATTTTAATGGCACACGGAACAACCGAAATTTTAGATAATGATCATTTAATTGTCTTTTACAAAAACAAGGATGATATAGAAGACTTCTATAATAGATATAAATGAATACCTCTCTTAAATTACTGAGATTTTTAGGGCCAACTGTTTTCTTTTTTAGCACATTTGTCGCTTTTCCAGCATTATTGTTTGGCGCATTAAATAATAACCTTGATCAAATATTAATAAACATATGTGCTGGGTCACTGATTTATTCATTGTTAATAATGTTCACATTGAGGCGTAGAAAGTTTTCATATACCCCAAGAGACGGATTTTTGATAACTTTTGTATGCTGGGTATTCATTTCGTTGATGGCATCTTTGCCCTTTTATTACCAGGGCTTAAGTTTTACTGATTCATTTTTTGAGGCAGTATCAGGCTTAACCACAACTGGATCTACAGTTTTACATAACATAGAGTCTTATCCTGATTACTTATTGCTTTATAGGCAATTGCTCCAATGGGCTGGGGGTGTTGGGTTGGTTATAGTAGTTTTAGCAATAATTCCTGCTGTATCAGGAGGCATGAAGGTTCTTCAAGCAGAAACTTCTGGGTTCGCTGATAAAAGCTTTTCTCCACGGCTAAAAGAAACCGCAAGATCTCTGTTAGGGTTCTATTTACTTCTTACTATCGTTTGTTTTTTTTCTTACTGGGTAGCTGGAATGACTCTGTTTGAAGCAGCTACTCATTCGTTCAGTACAGTATCAATTGGCGGTTTTTCTATCTATACCGATAATTTTGGGTATTTTAATAACCAAGCAATCGAAAATATTGCAACTATATTCATGTTGCTCTCCGCAATGAACTTTGGTCTTCATTTTTTATCGCTTTCAAAGGGAACAATTAAATATTATTTACAAAATGATGAATTTAAGTTTTTCTTCTTAGTTGTTTTATTTGCAGTGCTTGTCTCCGTAATTACTCTAAACGTAAAAGAAGGTATGAGCTTCTCTGATTCTTTGCGTTTTGGAATTTTTCAAACCGTTTCAATTGTCACAACTACTGGGTTTACCCTTGAGCCCCTTAATAATTTAGGAACTGTAGTTCCGTTGTTTATTTTTATCATAGCTTTTATCGGGGCATGCTCTGGTTCTGTTGGTGGGGGGATGAAAGCTTGGAGAGTTTTGATGTTACTGCGTGTTGGGTTTACAAACATCACCAAATTAATGCATCCAAATGCAGTTGCTTATGCAAAAATGAATAATGAAAAAATACAACCTTCTCAAATTGAAGCTGTATTTTCATTTATAGCCATTTACATAACATTTTTCCTGATCTTTATGTTTGTTTTAATTTTTCAAGACGTTGATTTTTACTCATCATTCGCAGGAACTGCAGCTGCAATCAATAATCTAGGTCCTGGATTAGGAGAGCTTTCAGAAAACTACTCATCCCTAAGTAATTTTTCAAAAATTACACTTGCTTCTGCGATGATCGTAGGGAGGTTAGAGTTATTTGGTGTTTTAATTTTACTAGTACCAGCATACTGGCGCAGCTAATCAATAAATATTTTTTTGCTCGCCTCTTAATTTCCTAAACTTTTTGTACTCCCAACCATAAAGTGAAATTGACTCCTTAATTGCATGCTCAAATAATTGATTCATTTCTAACATATTTATCTTCTTCGAGATCTTTTTGCAATTAAGTTTATATTTTTTATTCTCGCCTTTCGTAAAGTAAATAAAATATAAATTATGAGACTCTCTATGTGAGAGTCTTTCTACAATATCGACAGTTAAACACTCTTGGTTGAAGAAATAGCTGTAAGTTTCTTTATTGGTATGAGGTACTAAATCTGGAGCAATCACAAAGTCTTCTTTTTGATTAAATTTAGAAAGCAATAGCTTAATTCCGGACATATTTGCAGGAATAAGGTTTGCGCCGTTTTTGGATCTGCTTTCTTTTATAGCTTTTTCAATATTCTTGTTTTTAGCTGGTGTATATAAAATATTTATGCCTTTGTTCTTTTCTGATATCAAAAATAACATGACATCTACACAACCCATGTGCATGGTCATGAAAATTTTTGGATTTTCATCCTGAACTATGACTTTGGGATTTTCTACAAGTTTTTTGTAGTTGTTTGGGTTTCCCCAAATATAAGGGTATTCAAATAGAAGCTCCGTAGTTTTTAAAAAACTTTCTTTAATAAGTTTTTCATCATTAAAACCACAGTAGATTAAATTTTTTTTTGTCACTTTATATGCGCTGACATTTAGCAATATAGCTAAGTGGCCCAAAACCCATGAAATAAACCTAAGTATTGGCCACGGAATTATTGAAATTGACTTAAAAAGTATCCGAATCATACTTAAAATAATAAAATACCTAATTAGCATACAATAGGAACGACAATTGCCAGCAAAAAATATCGACGAACTCATAGCTCTCTGCAAAAGACGAGGATTTATTTTTCAATCAAGTGAGGTTTATGGTGGAATCCAAGGTTTATATGATTATGGCCCTTTGGGTGTGGAACTTAAAAATAACATTAAAAGCTCTTGGTGGAAATCAGTAGTTTATGAAAGAGACGATGTGGAGGGTTTAGATGCTTCAATCCTTACAAAACCAGTTGTTTTACGACACTCAGGACACGAAGAAACATTCACGGACCCACTTGTGGATTGTAAAAAATGTAATACAAGATTTAGGGAAGACCATTTAGAAAAAAGGGTTTGCCCTTCATGCGGTTGTACCGACCTTACAGAAGCAAGACCATTTAATCTAATGTTTAAGACAAATATGGGGCCTATTGATGATGGAGCTTCATTTGCTTACTTAAGGCCAGAAACAGCTCAGCAAATTTTTACGAATTTTAAAAATGTTGTTGATTCAACATCACGAACGGTGCCTTTTGGAATTGCCCAAATGGGGAAAGCTTTTAGAAATGAAATAACTTTGAAAAGTTTTATTTTCAGGGTTCGAGAGTTTGAACAAATGGAGCTGGAATATTTTGTAAGACCTGGGGAGGATGAAAAAAGCCACAAAGATTGGGTTGAAAGCAGATTAGAATGGTGGGTAGAACAAGGGGTGTCGAAAGATAGTCTTGAGTTGTATGCTGTTCCGTCAAATGAACTGGCTCATTACTCAAAAGCAACAATAGATATAATGTATAAATTTCCTCATGGTCTTGAAGAGCTTGAAGGAATAGCAAACAGAACTGATTTTGATCTTGGATCACACTCAAAAGACCAAGATCAATTGAACTTAACCGCCAAGGTAGCAGAAAATAAAGACTCTAATTCAAAACTAGCACTACAAGATGAAGGTAATAAATGGTTTGTTCCGTTTGTGATTGAGCCTTCAGCAGGGGTTGATAGAGCTTTTCTTGCTATCTTAAATGAATCTTATTTTGTTGAAGATATAGATGGTAAAGAAAGGGTTGTGTTGAAGTTAAAGCCACACCTGTCACCTATAAAAGCTGCTGTAATTCCTCTTAAGAAGAATGATGAAAACCTCGTTACAATGGCAAAAAATATTAAAAATACCTTACAAAAGCTTGGTATGGGGCGGGTATTGTTAGAGAACAGTGGAAATATAGGAAAAAATTATAGAAGGCATGATGAAGTTGGCACGCCTATATGTATAACTGTTGACTTTGAGTCTTTAGATAATGAAACAATAACTGTTCGGGACAGAGATAGCATGGAGCAAAAAAGAATGTTAGTTAATGAAGTTGTTAGTTATTTCAAAGAGACATTTTAAATATCAACATTATGAGCTCTTAGAGCATTTTCATCAATAAATTCTCTTCTTGGAGCTACCTGATCACCCATTAAAGTTTCGAAAATTTCATCGACCATTTCTCTTGCATCTTCTAGTGTGATTTGAACAAGTCTTCTATGTTTAGGATCGAATGTAGTTTCCCATAATTGTTCTGGGTTCATTTCTCCAAGACCTTTATATCTCTGTATTTCTGGGGCTCTTGAGCTTTCAGAACCATCTTCTCTAATGGTTTTTAAAATTTCATCTTTTTCCTCATCATCTTTAGCGTAATGTGTCTTGCCGCCTTTTTTAATTTTATATAATGGTGGCAAAGCAAGGTAAATGTGTCCTTTTTCTAGCAAGTCATACATTTGGTTGTAAAAGAATGTTAATAAAAGAGTTCGAATGTGAGATCCATCAACATCTGCGTCAGTCATTATTATGATTCTGTGATATCTTAATTTATCTAGTGAAAACTCATCTACTCCAATTCCTGTTCCAAGAGCTGTAATCAATGTTCCAATTTCGTTCGATGATAGAACCTTATCAAGCCTTGCTTTTTGAACATTAATTATCTTCCCTTTAAGAGGTAAGATTGCTTGAAACTTTCTATCTCTTCCTTGTTTAGCAGATCCTCCAGCAGAATCTCCCTCAACTAAAAATAGCTCTGACATTGTTGGGTCTTTCTCTTGGCAATCAGCTAGCTTACCTGGCAAACCACCAATATCAAGCAAGCCTTTTCTTCTAGTCATCTCTTTTGCCTTCCTTGCAGCCTCACGTGCATAAGCAGCTTCTAATACTTTTGCGAGAATCTCTTTTGCTTGTGCTTTATTGGCAAGCAAAAAGTCCATAAAATAATCATTTATTAATGCCTCAACAGCTGGGCGCGCTTCTGAAGAAACAAGCTTATCTTTGGTTTGAGAAGAGAATTTTGGATCAGGCATTTTTAATGATATCACCGCAATCATCCCTTCCCTTACATCTTCTCCGGTTATCTCAACTTCTTTCTTTTTCATTAAATCTTCTTTCTTTATAAAGTTTTTAATAACTCTTGTTAAACCACCTCTGAAGCCTGCTAAGTGTGTTCCACCATCTACTTGAGGAATGTTATTTGTAAAACATTGAACATTTTCTCTATAAGTACTGGTCCATTGCACTGCAATTTCTACACCTATACCTTTCATGTCAGCCTGGGCATAAAACGGGGTACCAACAGTCTCTTTTTTGCCTGTTAGATATTTTACAAACTCTAACAATCCACCATCAGATTTAAAATCATAGCGTTTACTCGTTCTATCATCCAGAATGCTTATACCTATTCCTTTATTTAAATAAGAAAGTTCTCTAATCCTCTTAATTAGTATGTCTACATCAAAGGTTGTTTGTGTGAATATTTCTTTTGAGGGAATAAAAGTTACTTTTGTACCTGTTTTGTCGCTTTTTTCTACAATTTCTAATTCAGTTTGTGGAAAACCATCTGCGTATTCTTGTCTATATTTTGACCCTTGTCTTTCAATTTCTAAAATAAGCTTACTGCTCAAGGCATTTACAACAGAAACGCCTACTCCATGCAACCCACCAGATACTTTATAACTGTTTTCATCAAACTTACCACCAGCATGAAGCACAGTCATAATTACTTCAGCAGCAGATGCACCTTCCTCATGTTTATCAACAGGTATCCCTCTTCCATTGTCTGCCACAGATACAGAACCATCTGTCCCAATAACCACATCTATTTGATCACAATAGCCAGCAAGACCCTCATCAATTGAGTTATCAAGCACCTCAAAAACCATATGATGCAGACCTGTACCATCATCAGTATCACCGATATACATGCCTGGTCTTTTTTTAACTGCTTCAAGGCCTTTTAAAACTTTAATACTGTCTGAACTGTACGTATTATCTGACATTTGAGAAATCTCCTTTTTGTTCTACGTGGAACATACAAACCCCACCTGTATTAGAAAAATGATTATTTTCAATGGATGTCATAACTGTTTGTATGTTGTTATTTACAAGGTATTTTAACATTAAATTAGCATTATCTTTATCTAATTCAGAAGAAATATCATCCATTAAGAGTATAGGA
>JBELJV010000015.1:0-16885 GCA_042090165.1 Gammaproteobacteria bacterium | reverse complement strand
TTACACCGTCAGGAATGTTTACTGGATCCTTTGCAATACGTGACATTAAAATACCCTACAAATAATTTCCCCGCCCATTTCGGACTTGATAGCTTGTCTGTCTGTCATTAAACCTTTGCTTGTTGTTAAAACTTTGATTCCAAGACCTCTTTTATGTGGCTTGATATCTTTATAACTAATGTATTGTCTCAATCCTGGCTTTGACTCTCTTATCAGTTCCTTTATCACAGGCTGGTCGTTGAAATACTTAAGTGTTATCTCTAGTTCATCAAAGTCTTTTTTAACTTTTTTTACCGATGCAAGATATCCTTCTTTCACCAGAAGCTTTGTTAGTTCATGTTTTAGCTTGGAATAAGGAGCATTGACTGACTCTTTCTTTCTCATCAGTGCATTTCTTATTCTTGTTAATAGGTCTGCTATTGGATCTGTCATAATTTTACCAACTTGCTTTCTTGATGCCTGGTAACTGTCCTGACATTGCTAATTCTCTTAATTTAGTTCTGCTCAAACCAAATTTTCTATACACGCCTTTTGGCCTCCCTGTAAGGGCACATCTTCTAACTACTCTTGTTGGATTTGAGTTCCTTGGTAGCTTTTGCAACTTTCTTTGAATATCCATTTTTTCTTCAAATGTAGCTGCTTGCTTTTGCTCCTGCTTAAGCGCAGCTCTCTTGCTTGCATACTTATCTACAAGTTTAATTTTTTTCTTCTCTCTTTCTATGATTGATTTTCTAGCCATTTTTACCTCTAAATGGGAAATTAAAACTTTGTAATAAATTTTTAGCAGATGAATCATCTTTGGCTGAAGTTGTTATTGCTATGTCCATGCCTCTTAGCTTATCGACTTTGTCATAATCGATTTCAGGAAAGATGATTTGTTCTTTTACACCCATATTGTAATTACCTTGACCATCAAAAGATTTATCACTTAAACCTCTAAAATCTTTTTCACGCGGAATAGCTAAATCAACCAGCCTCTCAAAAAAGTCATACATCCTGTCACCACGCAATGTTACTTTGCATCCAATTGGATACTCTTCTCTGATCTTGAAAGAAGCCACAGCTTTTCTTGCCTTAGTCACAACAACCTTTTGCCCAGCTATTGCCTCTAAATCTTTGACAGCGTTTTCCAGAACACCTTTATCTTTTGAAGCTTCACCAACACCCATATTGATTGTGATTTTTGTCAACTTAGGCACTTCCATTATTGATTTGCACCCTAACTTTTCTTTTAGTTGTGGAGCAATCTCTTTGTTATATCTATCTTTAAGATTCATTACTTAATATCCTTTCCTGTTGATCTAAAAACTCTTTTCTTTTTACCTGCATCATTAGCAAAAGCAATTTTGTCCTGTTTCTTTGTTGTGGGGTTCCAAATCATCACATTAGATAGATTAATTGGCATCTCTTTCTCGACTATTCCACCAGTAATACCAAGCTGTGGATTAGGTCTTGTATGTTTTTTTGCTAAATTAAGATCATTAATAATGCATTTCTCGCCAATAATGCTTTTGATATTACCTCTTTTGCCTTTATCTCTTCCTGTTATAACAATCACTTCATCACCTTCTCTAAGTTTTGTATTTTTCAATTTCATTACAATACCTCCGGTGCAAGTGAGACAATCTTCATAAACTTAGCTGATCTTAGTTCTCTTGTTACGGGACCAAATATTCTAGTTGCTATTGGATCTCTTGTGTTATTAAGTAATACCACTGCGTTCTCATCAAAACCTATCTTAGATCCATCCTGTCTTCTTACTCCAGATTTTGTTCTAACAATAAGTGCATTCATAACAGAACCTTTCTTGATTTTGCTTTGAGGTAAAGCTTCTTTTACAGCTACTTTAATAACATCGCCTATATTTGCTGATCTTCTTTTTGAGCCGCCAAGGACTTTAATGCACATTACTGCTCTAGCGCCGCTATTATCGGCAACTTTTAACATGCTCTGTGTTTGAATCACTCTCCAGCTCCTTTTTTGATAACATCGACCAATACCCAACTTTTTGACTTAGAAATTGGCTTGCACTCCTGAATAAGAACGATATCTCCTTCTTTTGAAGCTTCTTTTTCATCATGCACGTGATATTTAGTTGATAAATTAATGTATTTACCATATTTTGGATGCTTCTTTCTTCTGGCAACAACTACAGTGACTGTTTTATTCATTTTGTTACTTGTTACTGTTCCTTGTAATGTCTTAGCTGCCATTTTCTTTACTTAGCTCCGTTTTAATTCTTGCAATTTCTTTTTTTGTTTCTTTAAGCATGTGACTCTCTTTAAGTTGGCCCATTTTATGTTTGAAATTGTTTTCAAACAACACTTTTCTATTAGCAATTAGCTCCTTCTTTAAATCTGCAGGTTTCATGCTTTTGTAGTCTTTAGTTTTCTTAGCCATTTGTTCCTCTTTTAACAAAAGTAGTTCCCATGGGTAATTTAGCGCCAGCAAGCTCAAATGCTCTTCTAGCATCTTCCTCACTAACTCCTGCTACTTCATAAATAATCTTTCCTGGTTTGATAGGGCTTGCCCAATATTCCACGTTACCTTTGCCTTTACCTTGTCTAGTTTCAAGTGGTTTTTTTGTTATTGGCTTATCAGGGAATGCTCTAATCCAGACTTTACCGCCTCTTTTTATATATCTAACCAAGGCTCTTCTAGCTGCCTCAATTTGTCTTGAGGTCAACATGCCATGGGAAGTAGCTTTTAATCCAAAATCTCCAAATGACACGGTTGAGCCTGCAGATGCAAAACCTCTGTTCCTGCCCTTCATTTGTTTTCTATATTTTGTTTTCTTAGGTTGTAGCACCTTTGTCTCCTCTATAAATCCAAACTTTTACGCCAATTATTCCGTAAGTTGTTAAAGCTTCACTTGTTGCATAATCAATATCTGCTTTAAGAGTATGAAGAGGCACTCTACCTTCTCTATACCATTCTGATCTTGCAATCTCGGCACCATTTAATCTGCCAGAAACCTCTATTCTAATGCCCTTAGCACCTTGTCTCATTGTGTTCTGAACTGCTCTTTTCATTGCTTTTCTGAACATAATTCTTTTTTCTAGTTGTTGGGTTACTGTTGTAGCAACAAGTTGTGCATCCAAGTCTGGCTGCTTAACTTCAACAACATTTAATTTGACATCCTGCCCCATGAGTTTCTTTAAAGCTTTCTTAATTTTTTCTATTTCTTCACCTTTCTTGCCGATAACAACACCTGGGCGTGAGGTTTTAATATCTACAATGATCTCTTCCATTGTTCTTTTTATTATCACTGAGCTAATTGGTGCATGTGGCAGTATTTCTTTTACTCTTTCTCTTACTTTGATGTCTTCAAGCACGAGTTTTGAATAATCTTTTGATTTGGCAAACCAGACAGAGTCATGATCTCTTGATGTTCCAAGTCTAAAGCCTACTGGATTAACTTTCTGACCCATCTTTAGCCTCCTCTTTGTTTGTTAATTTAATTTCTATGTGGCACATTGGTTTCGTCATTCTGTCAGCCCTACCTCGAGCTCTTATTTTTATTCTTTTCATTACAAGACCTTTATTAACAATGATTGATTTTATTTTTAAGTTATCGACATCAGCGTTTTCATTGTTTTCAGCATTTGATATTGCAGAGTTAAGAAGTTTTTTTATTAAAGAAGCTCCTTTTTGCTTTGAAAAGTTAAGAATATCTAAGGCTTTATCAACATCTTTACCTCGTACAAGGTCTGCAACAAGGCATGCCTTTTGTGGAGATAATCTTGCGCCTTTTAAATAAGCTCTAACTTCCATCATTAACTCTTCACCTTCCTATCACCAGCATGTATTTTGAATGTTCTTGTTATTGAAAACTCACCCAATTTTTGACCGACCATATCTTCTTTAACAAAAACGGGGATATGTTGTCTTCCATTGTGAACAGCAATTGTTAGTCCGACCATGTCAGGAGTAATCATTGAGCTTCTTGACCAAGTTTTGATTGGCTTTCTATCATTTGTTTCTTTTGCTTTTGCAATTTTTTTCTCTAAAGATAAGTCGACAAATGGTCCTTTTTTACTAGATCTAGCCATTACTTATATCTCCTTTTTACAATCAATCTATCTGAAGCCTTAGGCTTTCTTGTTCTATACCCTTTTGTTGGCATACCCCATGGAGTTACAGGGTTTCTACCACCTGAAGTTTTACCTTCACCACCACCATGTGGGTGATCTACCGGGTTCATGGCAACACCTCTTACAGTTGGCCTTACACCTCTCCATCTTTTAGCTCCCGCTTTACCTAATGATTTTAAGTTGTGTTGAGAGTTTGAAATAACGCCAATAGTTGCTCTGCAACTTAGAAGAATTTTTCTCATCTCGCCTGAACTTAACCTTAATGTTGCGTATTTTCCTTCTTTTGCTACTAATCTTGCAGTTGTGCCTGCCGATCTAACAAGTTGAGCTCCTTTTCCAGGTTTCATCTCTACACAATGCACTTCAGTACCTTGTGGAATATTTTTTAGTGGAAGACAGTTTCCAGGTTTAATAGGTGCCTTATCGCTTGAAATAACTTTTGCTTTCTCTTTGAGGTCTTTAGGAGCAATAATGTAATTTTTTTCACCATCTTTAAACTCAATTAACGCAATGTTTGCAGATCTGTTTGGATCATACTCAACTCTTATTACCGTTGCTTCAACATCCAGCTTGTTTCTTTTGAAATCTATGATTCTGTAAAGTCTTTTGTGGCCTCCACCTCTGTGTCTTACAGTAATATGGCCATTATTATTTCTTCCAGATGTTCTTTTCTTAGACTCAACCAGAGTTTTTTCGGGCCTACCTCTATGTAGGTCCTCTTTAATCTGAACTCTAAACCTTCTGCCTGGTGAGGTTGGTTTTGCTTTAATTATAGCCATTATTTAAACGGGTTCTCCAGGTTAATTTCTTTTCCATCAGCTAACTTTACGTAGGCTTTTTTGTATGTGCTTGTTTTGTATTTGCCAAATCTTGTTCTTTTATTCTTAAATTTAGTATTTAAAACACGAACAGAATCCACAGTAACACCAAAAATTTCTTCAATTGAGTTTTTGATGTCTGTTTTTGTTGCCTCTCTTGCAACTTTAAAGACATAAGTATTAGTTGTGCTTTTTTCAATCGCTGCTTTTTCTGTAATTACAGGATTCTTAAGTGTTGTGTATATCTTTTCACTTAACATTTACAACCTCCTTAAGAATTGGAATTGCAGAGTGCGTTACCAGGATATGTTTTGCTTTTAACAAATCATATGGATTGATATCTCTGGCATCAAGAAAACCAAAAGATTTTAGGTTTCTAATTGCAAGCATTGTGTTTTGATCTGCCTCAGATGTAATTAACAGAGCTGAATCAACTCCTGTTTTGTTAAAGAAATCAACGGCTAGTTTTGTTTTAGGTTCTTTGAATGAAACATCTTCAACTAGTGTTAATCTTTTTTCTGATTTAAATTTTGAAAGAATTGAAGCAAGCGCTTTCTTGGCCATCTTTTTGTTCATTTTCTTTTCATGATTTTTTATATTCGCAAAAGTGACACCGCCACCTACCCATAATGGGCTTCTTATTGTTCCTGCTCTTGCTCTACCAGTTCCTTTTTGTTTAAATGGTTTTTTACCGCCACCTCTCACGTCAGATCTGTTTTTTAGCTTTACTGAGCCTTGTCTTTGGTTTGACAAATAACTTGTAAGTGCCTGATGAACCAAAGATTGATTGAACTCAACTGAAAAAACTTCTGATGGAAGTCTTGGTGTGGTTGTTTTCTTTGTTTCTGTCGCTGCCATTATTTGTCCTCTTCTTTCTTTTCTTCAGCTGCTTCTTCTGCAGGAGCCTCTTCTTTAGCTTCTTCTACTGTAGCTGCTACTTCTTCTGATGGGGCTGCTGCTTCTTCTGCTGGAGCATCAACAGGAGCTGCTGCTTCTTCAGCTATTGGTGCCGGCACAGTAAAGGAGTGGCCACCTTTTATAGAAGGGATAATCTTTACGAAAGATCCTATTGACCCTGGAATAGCTCCTTTAATTAGAATCAGGTTATCTTCAAGGTCTATTCTTGCAACATCTAAACTCTGAACTGTGGTTTTTGCACTACCATAATGACCAGCCATTTTTTTCCCTTTGAAAACTCTCCCTGGAAATTGACACTGCCCAATTGACCCTGGAGCCCTATGAGATAGTGAATTACCGTGAGTAGCATCCTGGGTTTTAAAGTTATGTCTCTTTACAACACCTGCAAAGCCTTTACCCTTCGATACACCTGAGACATCTACTTTTTTAGTTTCGTTTAAGAACTCTAAAGTTACCTCATCAAAATTTGAAATGCTGTTGAACTCGTCTTCTGTTAAATTGAATTCGGTAAGGTATCCATTATCAATTCCATTATCTTTAAATTTCTTTTGATTGCTTTTTGAAACATTTTTTTTGGAACCGTAATTCACTTGAATTCCAAAATAACCATCTTTTTCTTGGGTCTTTCTTTGAACAATCTTACTTTTAGAAACTTGGACAACAGTAACAGGAATAGATTTACCGTCATCTTTAAAGACGCGCGTCATACCAACTTTTGTTCCTACGATTCCAAGCATTTTAATTTAAGGTAATTTTCACATCGACGCCAGCTGCTATATCTAGCCTCATTAATGCGTCAACTGTTTGTTCAGTAGGGTTAATGATATCGAAAAGCCTTTTGTGAGTCCTAGTTTCATACTGATCACGAGCATCTTTATCTTTGTGAGGAGATATCAATACTGTAAGCCTTTCTTTCTTTACAGGTAAAGGGATAGGACCGATAACTTTAGCTCCGGTTTTGGTAACTGTCTCAAGAATTTCCTTCGTAGATTTATCAACCAACTTATGATCGAAAGCCTTGAGTTTTATTCTAATTTTTTGCTGTTCCATAATCCCCTTTTAGATTTGAAAGACCACGATTTTAAGCCTTTAGAACGGGACTGTCAAAGAATATTGTTAATTCTTATTGATAATTTCTTCGGTAAGATTAGATGGAACTTCAAGGTATTTTTTAAACTCCATGGTATAAGTAGCTCTTCCTTGTGTTGCTGAACGCAAATCTGTAGCATATCCAAACATTTCTGATAGAGGAACAAGGGCTGCAATAGCCTTTCCTGAAGGGATATCCTCCATATTTTGTACCTGACCTCTTCTTCTATTTAGATCGCCAACTACATCACCCATGTAATCTTCTGGTGTTACAACCTCAACATCCATCATTGGTTCAAGTAGTATTGGTCTAGCTTTCAGTGCACCGTCTTTAGCTGCCATTGAACCTGCTAATTTAAATGCCATTTCACTAGAATCAACATCATGGTAAGAACCATCATAAAGTGTTACTTTTACTCCCTGTAATGGATAACCAGCAACAACACCGTTTTGAAGTTGTTCTTTTACGCCTTTTTCTACAGCAGGGATATACTCTTTTGGAATTGCACCACCTTTAATCTCATCAACAAACTCGAACTCCTCTTCACAAGGCTCCATTCTCATTAGAACGTGACCATATTGACCTTTACCACCTGATTGCTTTGCATATTTTTGTTCACATTCAACTTGTTGAGTAATTGCTTCTCTATAAGCTACTTGTGGTTTACCCACATTTGCTTCAACACTAAACTCTCTTTTCATTCTTTCAACTAGAACTTCAAGGTGAAGTTCACCCATTCCAGAAATGATTGTTTGGCCAGACTCTTCATCAGAGCTGACTCTAAATGAAGGATCTTCTTGCGCAAGCTTACCTAGAGCAATAGACATTTTTTCTTGATCTGGCTTAGATTTTGGTTCAACAGCAAGAGAGATAACTGGTTCAGGGAATTCCATTCTTTCAAGAACCACCAAACTCTGTGCATCTGACAGAGTGTCACCAGTAGTAATGTTTTTTAATCCAATACAAGCTGCTATGTCTCCAGCTCTCACTTCTTTTATTTCTTCTCTATTGTTAGAATGCATTTGTACCATTCTTCCAATCCTTTCTTTGTTATCCTTAACAGTGTTTACCACCCCATCACCTTGAGATAGGACTCCTGAATAAACCCTAATAAATGTTAGATTCCCAACAAAAGGGTCCGTAGCAATTTTAAATGCCAGAGCTGAAAATGGCTCTTCATCACTTGAACTTCTTGATGTTGCTTCTTCTGTTTTTGGATTAATGCCTTCGATAGCTTTGACTTCATCAGGCGCAGGAAGATATTCAATAACCGCATCAAGAACTGCTTGCACACCTTTATTTTTAAAAGCTGAGCCACAAAGTGCTAATGTAATTTCATTTGCTAGAACCCGTTCTCTTAGACCTTTTTTTATTTCATCTTCTAAAAGATCACCATCCTCTAAATATTTCTCCATTAAAGTTTCATTTGCTTCTGCTGCTGCTTCAACAAGTTCCTCTCTCAATGTTTCACACTTAACTGTTAAGTCTTCAGGAATGTCTGTATATTCAAAAGTTGAACCTTTGTCCTCTTCATTCCAAGTTATTGTTTTCATCTTAATCAGGTCAATAACACCCTTAAATTCATCTTCAGCTCCGATGTTATATTGAATTGGTACAACTGTTGCTCCCAATCTGTCTTTAATTTGATCTACAACCCTTTCAAAATCAGCTCCAGCTCTATCCATTTTGTTAACAAAAACAATTCTTGGGACTTCATATCTATTGGCTTGTCTCCATACTGTCTCGGATTGCGGTTGAACCCCTGAGGATCCACAGAATACTACTACTGCACCATCAAGAACTCTAAGAGATCTTTCAACCTCAATAGTGAAATCAACGTGACCAGGAGTATCAATTATATTTACTCTATGCTCATCAAACTGTTGCTCCATGCCACTCCAGAAACAGGTTGTTGCGGCTGAAGTAATGGTAATACCTCGTTCTTGTTCTTGCTCCATCCAGTCCATAGTTGCTGCACCATCATGAACTTCACCAATTTTATGTGAGATACCTGTATAGAAGAGAACTCTTTCTGTTGTTGTTGTTTTACCTGCGTCAACGTGTGCGCATATACCTATGTTTCTGTACCTATTGAGAGGTGTTTTCCTAGCCATAATTTAAAACCTAAAATGTGAAAATGCTTTGTTGGCTTCTGCCATTTTATGCATATCTTCTTTTTTCTTTACTGCTGAACCTCTTCCCTCTTTTGCCTCTTTTAGTTCTGCAGCTAGTCGTGCTGGCATTGATTTTTCTTTTCTTTTTCTAGCAGCCTCAACCAACCATCTCATTGCTAGAGCTGTTCTTCTCTTTGCTCTAACTTCAACAGGAACTTGATATGTAGCACCACCGATTCTTCTTGATCTTACTTCCACTACAGGAGCTACCTTGTCTAATATTTTTCTAAATACATCCACCAGATCTTCATCTTTGCTATCTTTTTCAAGCTGCTCGAATGCACCATACACAATACTTTCTGCAATAGACTTTTTACCATCAATCATCAATTGATTCATAAACTTAGCTACAAGCTCACTTTCATACTTTGAATCAGGAATTATTTTTCTTTTAGGTGCGGCTCTTCTTCTCATTATTTGCCCCTTTTTGCTCCATACTTAGAACGGCCCTGTTTTCTATCTGAAACACCTGAAGTATCAAGTGCGCCCCTGACTGTATGATATCGAACACCTGGCAAGTCTTTCACTCTTCCGCCCCTAATTAGTACCACAGAGTGTTCTTGTAGGTTGTGTCCCTCTCCACCAATATAAGAAGTAACTTCAAAACCTGAAGTTAATTTAACCCTGCAGACTTTTCTCAAGGCAGAGTTAGGTTTTTTTGGCGTAGTTGTGTAAACACGAGTACACACGCCTCTTCTCTGTGGGCAGTTTTTTAATGCAGGAACATCGCTCTTCATAGCTTTAGTTCTGCGTGGTTTCCTAACTAATTGATTAATAGTGGCCATAATTTTAAAAGTTGAATGATAATGCAGGGTTATTCATGGGTCAATCTTTACTGAAAGCTTTCTGTAAGTTCTTTCTTCAGTGCCTCTTCAATATCCTGTATCTCCTCAGACAGAACACTTGATTTTTGGTTAGCCGCAAATCCTGTTCCAGATGGAATTAATCTACCTACCACTACATTTTCTTTTAAGCCTTTAAGTGTATCTTTCTTGCTTGTAACAGCAGCTTCAGTTAAAACTCTAGTAGTTTCTTGGAATGAAGCAGCAGAAATAAATGAATCTGTTGATAACGCTGCCTTTGTAATTCCTAATAGCATTCTTTCAAACTCAGCAGGCTTTTTATCAGATGAGGTTAAATTTTTATTAATTCCTCTTACCTGTTTTAGTTCAACAAGGTCACCCTCTAAATAATCACTATCTCCAGACTCAGTAATGGTTACCTTTTTTATCATTTGTCTACAAATACACTCAATGTGCTTATCATTTATAACAACACCTTGAAGCCTGTAAACATCTTGTACTTCTGAAATTAGATGCTTAGCGAGCTCCTCAACACCGTGAAGCGCTAAAAGACTGTGTGTATCAACTGGTCCATGACAAACTATATCGCCTTTTTCAATGTAGTCACCTTCTAAGAAGGATACAGCTCTATGTTTTTGAATCATCATTTCAACTGGCTCACCTTTTTCAGGAGTTAGAACTAATCTTTTTCTTCCTTTAGTTTCTTTACCATATGAAAGCACCCCGGATGCTTCAGCATAGATTGCACCATCTTTTGGTTTTCTAGCTTCAAATAAGTCAGCAACTCTTGGCAAACCACCAGTGATATCTTTAGTTTTGGTACCTTCAACCGGTACTCTAGCTAGAAATTCACCTTTGGTTACTTTATTACCATTATTTTTCATGAGAATTGATTTTGAAGGAAGCGAGTATGTGGCAATAACTTTTTTCTTTTGATCAAGAACTGTCAATGATGGCGTCATACCCTTACCTTTTACTGGTCTATCGTTAAGGTCTATAACTTCTCTTGTTGTTGATCCTGTAAGGTCATCAATTTCTACTTTCATAGTTACATCCTCTGATAAGTCATTAAAGGAAATTGTTCCCTCCGCTTCAGCAATGATAGGTAAAGTTAGTGGATCCCATTTAGCTATAAGTGTTCCAGGCTCAACTTTAGAGCCATCAGAATAAAGAATTTCAGCACCATAAGGGGCTGAGTACTTCTCAAGAAGGTTTTCCTCATCATCTTGAATAGTCAAATGTGCATTTCTTGAAACCACAATAAATTCACCGTTTTTCTTCTCAACCGTTTTTAGTGATGAGTCAAAGACAATATTTCCACCTCTTAAGGTAGTTATTGAATCATCTTCAGAAGCTCCAGATGCTGCTCCACCAATGTGGAAGGTACGCATAGTAAGTTGTGTTCCTGGCTCACCAATTGATTGTGCAGCAACAACACCAACTGCTTCACCAATGTGTACTTGATGACCTCTAGCAAGATCTCTTCCGTAACACTTGGCGCACAAGCCATGACTTGCTTCACACGTTATTGGAGACCTAATTAGAACTTTCTTTACTCCTGAATTCTGTAACTCTTGAGCAGACTCTTCATCAAATAAATGACCTTTCTTAAATAAGACTTTTCCATCTTTTTTGATATCTTCTTGAAGAACTCTTCCTAGAATTCTTTCAGAGATTGTTTGAATAACTGATGCACCATCAATAATTGCTTCAACAGTAATACCGTCCTCTGTTCCACAATCTTCTGAGGTGATTACTACGTCTTGTGAAACATCAACTAATCTTCTTGTTAGATATCCTGAATTAGCTGTTTTTAGGGCTGTATCAGCTAATCCTTTTCGAGCTCCATGAGTAGATGTAAAGTACTCGAGCATAGATAAACCTTCTCTGAAATTAGAAGTAATTGCTGTTTCAATAATGCTTCCATCAGGTTTTGACATCAAACCTCTCATTCCAGCTAATTGTCTAATCTGTGCAGGAGAACCTCTAGCACCTGAATCAGCATACATAAATACACTATTAAATGATGGAGTAACTTTCTTCTCACCATCTGCACCAACTTCAACTTTGTCACCAAGTGCTTTCATCATTGAATCAGCAACTTTTTCATTTGTTCTAGACCAAATATCGATGATTTTGTTGTACTTTTCACCCTTAGTTAACAAACCTGATTCAAACTGTTGCTCAATATTTTGAACTTCTGATTGAGCACCACTAATAATTGAAGTTTTCTCGTCTGGAATTTCAAAATCATTAACACCAATTGATGCGCCTGATGAAGTTGAATATTCAAACCCTAAGTACATTAGCTTGTCTGCAAAAAGAACTGATTCCTTAAGACCAAAATCTTTGTAAACATGTGCTATGAGATTGAGAATGTCTTTCTTTTTAAGTGTTTTATTTACTTTATTAAAATCAAGTCCATTAGGCATGATTTCATATAACAGGCATCTTCCAACAGTTGTTTCATAAAGTGATTTTGTATCGCCTTCCTTAACCCTAACTTTAATTTTTGTATGAAGACTTATTTGTTTCTCAAGAAATGCTCTTTTCACTTCGTGAACATCAACAAAAGATCTACCCTCACCCGGTAAATCGAAATCTTCTCTAGACAAATAATAAATACCTAGAACCACATCTTGGTTAGGCTGAATAATTGGCTCTCCATTTGCTGGGGATAGGATGTTGTTTGTTGACATCATTAGTGCTCTTGCCTCTAACTGAGCTTCTAGTGAAAGAGGAACATGAACAGCCATCTGATCACCATCAAAGTCAGCATTAAATGCAACACAAACCAACGGGTGTAATTGAATAGCTTTTCCTTCAATCAATACTGGCTCAAAAGCCTGAATACCCAATCTATGCAATGTTGGTGCTCTGTTAAGAAGAACTGGATGTTCTCTTATAACTTCATCTAAACAATCCCATACTTCTGGTGTTTCCTCTTCTACAAGCTGTTTAGCAGCTTTAATTGTTATGGTTATCCCTTTTTGCTCGAGCTTGTTAAAGATAAATGGTTTAAAAAGCTCCAATGCCATTTTCTTTGGCAGGCCACACTGATGTAGTTTTAGTGTTGGGCCTGAAACGACTACAGATCTACCGGAGTAATCAACCCTTTTACCAAGAAGGTTTTGTCTAAATCTACCTTGCTTACCTTTAATCATGTCAGCAAGAGATTTTAGGGGTCTTTTGTTTGTTCCAAGGATCGCTCTACCTCTTCTACCATTATCAAGCAGTGCATCAACTGATTCTTGTAGCATACGCTTTTCATTTCTCACAATGATTTCAGGAGCACCAAGCTCTAAAAGTCTCTTTAGACGATTGTTTCTGTTAATAACTCTTCTATAAAGATCATTTAAATCTGATGTTGCAAATCTTCCACCATCTAATGGTACAAGTGGTCTTAGGTCCGGAGGAAGAATAGGCAAGACATTCATAATCATCCATTCTGGTTTTTGCCCACTGTCTTTGAAAGCTTCCATTAGCTTTAATCTTTTTTGAAGCTTTTTGATCTTTGTTTCAGATCCACTGGTATTTAATTCTTCTTTTATTATTTGAATCTCTTTTTCAAGATCAACACCAGCAAGAAGGATCTGTACAGCTTCTGCACCCATCATTGCAGTAAAATCATCATCATACTCATCAAGAGCTTCATAGTATTCGTCTTCGGTAAGCAATTGGCCTTTTTCAAGGTCAGTGATTCCTGCTTCAACAACCACAAAACTTTCGTAATAAAGAACTCTTTCTATTTCTCTTAATGTCATGTCCAAGAAAAGCCCTATTCTTGAAGGCAATGATTTTAAAAACCATATATGAGCAACAGGCGAAGCAAGCTCAATATGGCCCATTCTCTCTCTTCTGACTTTTGTTGCTGTTACTTCAACACCACATTTCTCACAAATAACACCTCTATGTTTTCGTCTCTTGTATTTTCCACAAAGACACTCAAAATCTTTAATTGGACCAAAAATTCGTGCACAGAAAAGACCATCTCTTTCAGGTTTAAATGTTCTGTAATTAATAGTTTCAGGTTTTTTAACTTCACCCCATGACCAAGATCTGATCATTTGTGGAGATGCTAACCCACATGAAATCAAATCAAAATTTCTTTTTGTACTTCTGTTTATGTTTTTAATAATGTCCTGCATATTAATTCTCTGATGAGTCCTCCAGTTCAAGGTTAATGCCTAAAGCTTTAATTTCTTTAGTTAGAACATTGAATGATTCTGGAACACCCGAATCAACTTCGTAATTTCCATCAACAATGTTTTTATAAATTTTTGATCTTCCAGCAATGTCATCTGACTTTACTGTTAACATTTCTTGTAGAGTGTAGGATGCACCGTACGCTTGAAGCGCCCAACATTCCATTTCTCCAAACCTTTGGCCTCCAAACTGAGCTTTACCTCCAAGCGGCTGCTGTGTAACTAAACTATATGATCCTGTTGACCTCGCATGCATCTTATCATCAACTAAGTGATTTAGTTTCAACATATACATATAGCCAACTGTAACTGGCCTATCAAATTTTTCACCAGTTCTGCCATCATAAAGATCAAATTGTCCACTTTCTGGCAAATCAGCATATTTTAGTAGTTCTTTGATTTGATATTCATTTGCACCATCAAAAACTGGTGTTGCGAATGGAACCCCATCTCTAAGATTATCGGCTAATTCCTTGACCTCTGAATCTTTGAGACTTGAAATATCATCATTTTCTCTTGGGCCGAAAGAGTAAATATCATTAAGAACTTTTTTAACTCCATCTATCTTCTCTTTAGTTTTAATCATTTTATCGATTTTTGATCCTAAGCCCTTTGCAGCTAAACCAAGATGTGTCTCAAGAATTTGACCTACATTCATACGCGATGGAACGCCAAGTGGATTTAAAACAATATCAACTGGCTCACCATTCTCATCATATGGCATGTCCTCTACTGGGATGATGCTCGAAATAACACCTTTATTACCGTGCCTTCCAGCAAGCTTATCTCCAGCCTGAATCTTTTTCTTAACAGCTAGATATACTTTAATGACTGATAAAACTCCTGGAGCTAAATCGTTGCCACCTTCAATTTTTTTCTTGAAGATAGCCATTTTTTCTTTGTTTTCTGCTTGATACTTCTTAAATTGATCTGCGATATTCTTTTGAAGGTCGCTAACTTTTTTATTTTTGATTGAGGTCTTAAGTAGAGCATCAAGATCCATCTCATCGATTGATTCTTGTGTAAGTTTGCCCTTTGTTGTGATTAAGTTCTCTTTCTTAATGAGCGAAACTAGAGTGTTCTTCAGAGAATTGGTAACAATTCTCATCTCATCATCTAAATCCTTGCTGTAGTCACTAATCATTGTTGATTCGTTACTCTTAGCTCTTGGATTTTTATCAACACCATCTCTTGTAAAGATTTGAACATCAATTACTGTACCGCTTACGCTTGAAGGTACTCTTAAGGATGTGTCCTTTATATCAGAAGCTTTCTCTCCAAAAATAGCTTTTAGTAACTTTTCTTCTGGAGATAGTTGAGATTCTCCCTTCGGTGTAACTTTACCAACCAAGATGTCACCAGCTTCAACTTTTGCTCCTGCATAGACGATACCGTTTTCATCAAGCTTAGATAGGGCTGATTCACTTACACCAGGAATATCGGATGTTATTTCTTCCATACCAAGCTTTGTATCTCTAGTAATACAGGTGAGTTCCTGAATATGTATGCTTGTAAGCCTATCTTCTTGAACAACACGTTCAGAAACAAGAATGGAATCTTCATAGTTAAAACCATTCCAAGGCATAAAGGCAATTCTCATATTTTGGCCTATCGCTAGTTCACCAAGGTCTATTGATGGACCATCAGCAATAACATCACCAGCCTTTACATGATCTCCTTTTTTAACGAGAGGTCTCTGATTTATGCATGTGTTTTGATTTGATCTTGTGTATTTAACTAAGTTATAAATATCAACACTTACATTGTCGCCAGAAGAAACTTTAATGACAATCCTTCCACCATCAACTGAGTCAACTACCCCAGCGTTATTTGCAACAATACAAACGCCTGAATCACTCGCAACCTGTCTTTCTAAACCAGTACCAACAAGAGGTTTCTGTGGTATCAAAGTTGGGACAGCTTGTCGCATCATATTTGAACCCATCAAGGCTCTGTTTGCATCATTATTTTCAAGGAATGGAATTAAGGAAGCAGCAACTGACAATACTTGTTTTGGTGAGACGTCCATAAGGGTGATCATTCCAACACTGGTAAGACTTGTTTCGCCTTGATGTCTTGCTGTTACAAATTCTTCGCTAAATTTGCCTTTCCTATCCATCTCTACATTTGCCTGAGCAATGTAATGATTTTTTTCCATAATTGGTGACAGATAAATTATTTCATCAGTCACTTTGCCATCTTTTACTACCCTGTAGGGAGTTTCAATAAAGCCGTACTTATCTGTTCTTGCATATGTTGATAAAGAGTTGATTAGGCCAATGTTTGGTCCTTCAGGAGTTTCAATGGGACATACTCTTCCGTAGTGTGTTGGGTGCACGTCTCTGACCTCGAATCCTGCTCTTTCTCTTGATAAACCTCCTGGTCCTAAAGCTGAAACACGTCTTTTGTGCGTCACTTCGGAAAGAGGATTATTCTGATCCATAAACTGTGACAGTTGGCTTGAGCCAAAAAACTCCTTAAATGCAGCTGTAATTGGTTTTGCATTAATAAGATCAGATGGCTTATAGCCCTCTGTTTCTGCCATTCCAAGCCTGTCTTTAACAGCTCTCTCAACTCTGACTAATGCAATTCTTAGTTGGTTCGCTGTCATTTCTCCAACAGATCTTATCCTTCTGTTGCCTAGGTGATCGATATCGTCAACAGTTTCTTTACCATTTCTTATATCAACTAATTTCTCAAGAACTGCCACAATATCTTCTTTGGTTAAGACAAAAATATCAGGTCGGTCCTCAATTTTTAATCTCCAGTTAAGTTTCATTCTT
>JBELJV010000079.1:0-3059 GCA_042090165.1 Gammaproteobacteria bacterium | reverse complement strand
ACCAACACCAGAACCAACACCAGAACCTGAGCCACAATATCAAGTGGTTGAAGGGAAAGAAGATCTTCTCGATGATCAGATTGCTTGCTGGATTAAAAGACCAATAGTCGTTTATGCAGATGAGTTCACAGTTGATAGTACTCGAGGACAAGTGACAGAACCTTTTAAAATGGTCATCCCTCGTTTGAGCAAGTATGGTGATCAGCCGGTATTTGTTACTCCTTTTACAACGCTGCTCACAGAACTAATAATTGAGGCAAAAAGAGAGATTCTTGAAGAGGAATTGCCATTCAATCAAGGTTGTGCAGATGAAGGGTGGTTAGTTGATGATGAAATAGAAAGTAGGGTGGACGATTTTGATGACCGATTCTTTAATTTGTATGGGTTTAGGATCTCCGACCTTGTCACTGACTTCATTGGAACTGTTGACGGAAAAATAACTGAAGAAAGAGCAGGTGAACTTGTCGACATCTTCCTTAAACAAGTTCTTCCACTTGAAGAAAGCTTAACGCAAGATGTTTCAGAAAAATTTGATCAATATTTACCTGTAACGATGTACTTGAATGAGGAAGCAAGAAATAAGATTTTTGATGATGGCGATCTAAATGATATTGAATTCAATTTTCATGGTAGTTTTATTGGTCCAATTAATGAGAATCTTGAAAATAGATATAACTTTTATGCTACTGAGATAACTTTAAATGATCAGAATGAACTGACTCGATACTATTGTTCACCAAACTCTGTTACATCATGTACATATGATGAATTTTCACTGAATGGTGTAAAAAGGAGCGCACGTAACTACAACTTTCAACAATCACTAGTAGATGAGTCTGTCGATTTATCAGTACTTCCTACAACATTTACAAATACAGATTATGAGTTTGCGCTTGGTGAGGAGAGTTTTGGTTTTTGGGACTATGATCCAAATAGACCAGAGGAAGACTATCAAATCTTTTGTCAGGATAGAAAAAAGTTTTCATTGACAGCTCAAGATGCTGATGCAACTTCAGGTAACCCGCCAAGAAAAGTTGTCGAACTGCTCGTTCAAAAAGATACTACTGATGAATTCAGAGAAAGCTGTTATCCAATTAGGGACTGGTACAGAGAACTAATTCAATATCAAACTTACAATATTGCACCATTAAGCAATGGTGATGGTACAAGTGTAGCAATTACAGAACCACCATACTCTAGAGGCTTGCCGCAATTTTTTGATTGTTGTGGAAATTCTGTCTTAGGCTTCTCTCTATTAGATTATTTCAATCAACCAGAAGCATACGATACCGAAGATTTAATTGCTGATTTGATTAGCCTTGATTATTCCTTCGGAAATTACCCATTTTTCTCAAGAAGAGGGTTGGGTGCTAATTATGTGTTCAATACTCGTGATAGTGTTGAGCGATTACAATGGGCGTTCTCCTCAAATGATGGCAACTATAGATGGAAAAGCAGACTTGAGTTTGGAACATCACCTTTGGAGGGTGGACAATTCACTGTTCAGCAAACATGGTTTGGTCAATCAGCTGTAGATGAATTTTGGGATAGGATTGAAGAGTATGGAATCCAAGAGCTGGTTGGCGATCAAGGCAAACCACGTTTTACTGAACTCACTTCAATGGTACTAAATACAAAAAATATTGGTCTAAATGAAGTAAGAAATACTCCTCTATATTTAAACCTCACCAGGCAGCAACAAATATTGGGTGAAAAATATGTTGGTGATGCTGTGCAGGCAAATCTTATGACCAAATTCAAAAAAGAGTGGTTAGTGAGTGAGCTTAAAGGTCAAGAGATTGCGTATGATGATGAAGTTGAAATATTAGTGCGTCACAGAGGGCCTGATGCTTATAACCCTGAACTTTTAAATAAAACAATGAATTTTGAAGTGACGCTAACTCAGTATAGAGAGGGGTCAAATCCAGGGGTTCAGTCAAATACAGAAGATAGAATATTTTTCTCAGCACCAATTGCAATGAATTCTGTTGAAGGTGGGGTTGAATTTGTGCAGACCGAAGGTGCAGTAATGAGATTAATTAAAAATGATGGATCTCAAACTGAAAGAACTATTGATGCTAGCTCCCAACCCTTTCTGTTAACAAGTTCAAATCAAGATGTTCTTGAAATGTTCTTGAATCAACTACGAAACTTTTATTCTCAAGTTGATCAATCCGATAAAGATAGGCTAGAAGCCTTCTTTGATGTAAAGTCTTATGCAAGCGTTTATTTCAATAATAACTTTATCAACAGTTCTAGGCCTTTGTGGCGAAGCTTTGATCTGTTTGAGGGTCCAATAGAATATTACTCAGACGAAGAAACTAATTTTGAGAACCTGCTTTATTTTGCAGAAGATAGTGCAGCCACAATTATATCCGGTCAAGATCAAGGCACAGTGTGCGTTGGTCTGGGGAATAAAACTTCCGATGTTGTGACTGCCAGGTTAGTTGTGAAAGGGCCAGAATCTTATAACTTCAATGAAACCCTTCCTGATACTTCAGATCTTGAATTGTCTTCATACCAGCTCAATTGGGGAACAGATAGCCAGAATAAATGTGTTAGCGTTAGAACTTCTGAAACTTATAATGACAAAGCTTATGATAAAAATGAGGCATATTATTTTATTGAAATAATTCCAGAAATTGATGGAATTATTTACAGGGGCAACATGTTCCCAATTGAAGTTCTAGATAAGTACAGATAAATTATCGCTATAATAACCTTAATACTTATTAACTCATGTTCATACTAGGTCTAACAGGTGGCATTGCAGCTGGCAAAACAACTGCTACTGATTTTTTCTCAAACAAAGGCATTCAAATAGTTGATGCTGATGAGATCTCTAGAAATCTTCAAAAAAATGGGGAAGCTGGCTATGTTGAGATTCTCAAGAGATATGGCGAAGTTATTTTGGGGTCTGACAAAGAAATTGATAGAAAAAAACTTAGAGAAACGGCTTTTAGCAAGCCCGATGAAAAAGAATGGTTAGAAAGTCTTATGCATCCATTGATTCGTGAAGTAACAATTAAAGCATTCAATAATGTTAAATCTGATTGGGC
>JBELJV010000014.1:0-17185 GCA_042090165.1 Gammaproteobacteria bacterium | reverse complement strand
TATTTGTGTGTGTTATTAGTTTTGGAATGAGCACAATTTTCACATACTCATACTACGGATCAGCTTGCTCAAAGTTTTTGTTTGGAGAAAACAGCGTCAGAATTTATCAATATGTTTTTATTATCTTTGTTTTCGTTTTCTCAATAACTTCACTAGATCTTGCTTTGAATGTGATTGATAGTGCTTTTGCAATGATGGCTATACCAACATTAATTGCCTCTATTTGGCTTGCTCCAAAAGTGATTGAGCAGTCTGAGAAATATTTTGCTTCACTCAAGAAGTAATGTATTTGTGGATGATTTTAATTTTTTTGTCACCACCAAAGTATTCAATCTCCTCAGCATCCATTCTCTCTAAGCTTAGTTGCAGACCCTCTTTCGCAGCATCAAATTTAAAAATATCTGACAGCCTTTGAAAACGAACGTTAATTGCAAATAATGAGAAAGACTCATCGAATTTATACAAAGTTTCTCTTTCAGATCTCACAATCCAGCTATCAACAGGCCCTGCTGGAAAATCCTCTGGCTTTAAGTGCATTCTTTGATCATCGCCATGCACGAACCAGTTTTCCCTTAAAAAAGGGGTGTCAATCGGTGCATTGCAAATAAATTTTTCTATTGGATTTCCTATTTTTTCATTTAGTGAATTAACGGGCTTATGAATTGCTTTTAAAGACTTCCCAATTTTTGATCTGATGTTCCAATAGCTTGGTGAACATATTGAGGCCGCTAATAGTCTTTGATCGCCTTTGCATTCAATAATACACAGATCATCAGGCACTGATAGAGAAATATCGGCCACTAGGTCTTGATAGTTTCTTTCTGTGATATTTAGTTTTTTTGCTAATAGATCTTGGGCTTCGACTGAATCATCTGTTGCAGCAATTACATCTGAATAGCTTGTTTTTAATAAACCTTGTTTATAAGCGTATAATTCTTTAGAAATATCACTAGCAAACCATTCTGAGTACTCAACAGGGCGCAAACCCAATCTAAATTTTTCTCTACCATGGCCCCAAGGAGGGTTGTGCCAAAAGTTGTTATCTATAGATTTTAAAGAAGTCATAAATTGTCTTATTATAATGTGAAGTCAGACACACTTAGTACAATTAAAAAAATGAAAAAGGTAGCAGTAATAGGAACAGGACCATCAGGCATTACAGCAATCAAAAACTTTATTGATGAAGGTTTTGATGTAACAGCTTTTGATAGGTGTGATGTTGTTGGCGGAAACTGGCGCTTCAATGACCCCTCTGGTCACTCTAGTGTATTTGAAACAACCCATATCATTAGTTCAAAGTACACATCATTCTATGAAGATTACCCACTCCCAGATGATGCCTCAGATTATCGGTCACATAAAGAATTATTGTCTTACTTTGATGATTATTCTTTCAGAGGTAGATTTAAGAAAGAGCTAAAACGTGCCTCATAATGAATAAAAGAATCTTCCTGCTAAGACATGCAAAATCATCGTGGGATGATTTCTCTCTCAAGGATTTTGATCGGCCGCTCTCTACGCGAGGCATTCAAGATGCTGACTTAATGGGAAACTATTTCAATTCAAAAAAAATTTGGTTAGATAGAGTAATTTCAAGTCCATCAAAAAGAACGATGGAAACAGCAACACATTTCTTTCCAAATGGTGTCGATATTGATACGTTGCCGGAACTTTACCATGCTTCTCTAGAGCAGGTAATTAGCACCATTCAAGAAACTCCAAATGATTACAGTTCAGCCTTATTAATCGGTCATAACCCGTCCATGCATGAGAGCTTTGAATTTCTATCAGGAAAGCTCATTAATAAGTACCCCACATGCTGTCTTGCATCATTAACCTACGAAGGTGAATGGGCTGATATCGCTCAAAGAAGTTGTGATTTAGATTTTATTAAGAAGCCTCGTGAGCTTCGCTAGTTTTTGCTTGACTACCAAGAATAATTCTTGCACCTGTAATAAACACACAGACGATAGCATGATATAAGATTGCCTCTGTCAAGAAGCCAAAGTTTCCAAGTGTTACTAAATAAATTACAACTAAAGCTCGTGCAAGTTCGAAATAATTTCCAAAGAATTTATTTTCATAAAGAAAAGATGCAAAAACTAGGATAAGGGTGATGTTAGCTCCAATTAAGAAGATATCCATATGGGCTATATTTGCCACATTGAAGTAAACAGCTTGAGAATAGAGGCTAGCAAACACCAGCTGACTAAAGCCGAAGATTTTAGAAAATAATGATGTTTTTGGATCGTATTTAGTAAATTGGCTAAGGTCATTCTTAATGACAGGATATTTCTCTATTACATCTGCAGGCCTCCAGTTAGGTGTTGAGAACCAAAGTTTAGCCTTATCACTCCATTTTTTTGTACGCCAAGCGTCTTTGCACATTTCAACCCAAACTTCGAAATTAGCCCAAAAAGGATTCCATGATTTGAGAGGCTTAGAGGTTCCGTATATTGGTTTCAGATCTGGCCTTTCATCAATGAAGGTCCCAAATATACGATCCCATAATATAAAAACTCCACCATAATTTGCATCTATGTATTCTTTGTTTTGAGCATGGTGAATTCTATGGTTTGACGGCGTTACCAAGATGTAGTCCCATATACCCATTCGATCAATATGCTCGGTATGCACCCAGAATTGATAAATCAAGTTCAACGCCGCAACTGTAACAAACATTTCTACAGGTATACCTAAGAACAATAGCGGGGTGTAGAAGATCCATTTGAATATAAAATCAGTTCCAGTTTGTCGTAAGGCAGTGGAAAGATTATATTCCTCGCCGTGGTGATGCACCACATGAGACGCCCATAAAATCTTAATTTGGTGATGAAATCTATGCAACCAATAATAACTTAAGTCATAAAGAATAAAGGCGATTACCCAAACAAAAGGGTCGTATGAATTAAGTAAGCCAAGGTTAAAATTTTGAAAGATAAAAGCGTAAATTAAACCCTGAACTCCAATGTTTAAAAGGGCAGGGTATCGGCTCATCAAGCCAAGCCCAATGCTTGTGAAAGTGTCATTAAGTCGATAGTTATTTTTGTTTCTGAAATAGCCGTAAATTAACTCGCACACTATCATGAAAGTGAATACTGGCACTGCGTAAGCAATTAAATTTGATGTGTGCATTTTTGACCCTCAATAAAGAATATCAAAAAATAGTTATTTTGAAACTTATTCCCTAACATTTTTTGAATTATCATTTGCCCATGAAAAATATATTGAATGTTATCTGGGTGTTGTTTTGGTTGGCTGTTTTTATTTATGACCCATTGTCTGTATTGGGGCTTATTGGCATGGCAATATTTTTCATCCATATCCTTGAGATTATAATTTTTTGGAAGAGAATAAAAAACAATCCCATTGAAGGGGTAGTGATGACTTTTGTTTTTGGTTATGTGTATCTACGCGGATTAAGGAAGTAAGTTTTCAACTTTCTTCAGAGCTTTAATCATTGCTTTTTTGACATCCGCAGATTGCGTTTTATCTGATTTTCCTGATGAATAAACAAGGTTTGTAAAGTGTTCAACGAGCTTTTCAGACATATCAATGTTCTTTTCAGCAAATCGATTTTTAAGCTCTTCGAATTTAATCTTTGAAACCATTTCTTTTGGCCCAATAGGATCTAGCCCAGCAAACATCTGGAATCGTATTGTAGCTTCATTTAAATCCATAGACTCTGATGGTTTACCGTTGACGAAGCTAGGAATGAGCTCCTTAGAAACCTTATCTGATCCTTTCTCAATAAGCTCTTCAAAGAGATCTTGGTAAGATTTAAGCTTCTCTTGGGCCTTCACATTCTTTTGCAGCATGGCAAAATCTTTGATTGCTTTTTTAAACTTTTTCTCTTCTTGTGTGCCTTGCAAATTTTCAAGCTCAACAAATTGTTGCTCTGCTTCTCCAGGTGCAATTGCTTTGTCGCGTAGCTGCTTAATAATGCCTTCCATGATTCCTCTTGATTCATCAAGCTCTTTGTCCTTGATAAGTAAGAATTCATCACATGCTTTCTCAAATTGTTCGTTGATTTGTGGGTCAAGTTTTTTACCTGCTGGGCCCAGGGTTCTCCATTTATCTTGAAGCTCTCTAATTTTTGCAACTGATTCATCAATTTCTTCTTTATTTAGTCCCTGAACCTCAGCAATTAGTTCTTCTTTCAAACCTCTGTTATAAATCTCGACTTTCTCAAGAAGCTTGTTAACGCCATCTCTTGATTCTTTAAACTTGTTATTAAGGTCAGCAAAGTCTTTATCAGGAACAGGAGAATATGCTTTCCACTTATCATGGATCCCTTTCAAGAACATCACAATTTGAATAACAGTAATATTTTCTTCTGTTTTACCAGCTGAAAAAGCCTCAACTTCCTTCAGCAAACCAAGCTTTTTGTCTTTGTTTTCCTCTTTTTTGGATTCCAATACTGCGAAGTAATCTTTGCAGGGGGCCCATGCCTTTTCACATGCCTCTTTGAAGGTAGCCCATTTTTCCTTACTTGCTGTTTTGCCGTGTTGGTCTAAGTTCTGCCATTGTTTCTGTAATGAATTAATTTCATTGGCTAATTTTCTTGGTTCAAGCTTACTCCCTTCCAAGCTATTTACTTTACTGATTAACTCGCTTCTTTTATCGGAAGTGGCAAACTCAGCCCAATCGTCATATTCCTTTGCAGTAAAGTTTAAACGTTGAAATTTATGTTTGAATTTTGAGGGGATAGGTTTCCCTTTTCCATACTGAGAACTAAGCTTTCTAAGGTCTTTTTGGCCTTTTTTAATCTGACCAGAGGCAAAGAGCTGCTCTATGTCATTCAGCTGCTGGTTTAAATTAATTTCTTTATCTACCACAAATTAGATGAATATTATTTATAATTTCAAACAAATACTATTTGAATGAAACGGATTTTAACAGGTATAACACCAAGTGGCTATCCTCACTTGGGAAATTATATAGGAGCAATTAAGCCTTCACTAGAGTTATTAGAAGAAAAAAGCGAATCTTTTCTCTTTATTGCTGATTTGCATGCGTTAATTAAAGTTTCAGATAAAGAAACCCTTAAGGAGTTAACCAATGGTATTGCAATGGCTTGGCTTGCTTCTGGGCTTGATCCAGAAAAAACTCACTTTTACAGACAATCAGATATACCAGAAATACCAGAAATAACTTGGATCCTAAGCTGCATTGCAGAAAAGGGGCTGCTCAACAGAGCACATGCTTACAAAGCAGCAGTTGATCTTAACAATGAGGGAAAGAAAGAGACAGATGAAGGAATTTCAATGGGTCTTTATTCATACCCTCTATTGATGGCAGCAGATATTCTGACACCCAACGCTACGCATGTACCAGTTGGCAAAGACCAACAACAACATCTTGAAATAACAAGAGACATTGCTGATAAATTTAATAGGAAATATTGCGAGGTTTTTAATCTTCCAGAGGCAGTAATTCAGGACGACAAAACTGTTTTGGGCATTGATGGTAGAAAAATGTCCAAAAGCTACAACAATATTATTCCTCTGTTATCGACTGAAAAAGAACTAAAAAAAGCTGTCATGAAGATAGTTACCAATTCTCAAGAGCCCGGTGAGCCAAAAGACTGGAGAGATAATACACTTTTTTCAATTTATTCATCTTTTGCGGGAGATAACCAAATCCAAGACCTCAAATCAAAATATGAGGATGGAATAGGCTGGGGCGATGCTAAAAATATCGTGTTTGAGGAACTTAATAAGCTTCTAATGCCTATAAGAGAAAAGTATGAGGATCTTAAAACTCAAGAAGCTCATATTGAAGACGTACTGCAAGAAAACGCAAAAAAAGTACGTGAAACAACCAAAGCAACTTTGGAAAGCGTAAAATCTCATGTTGGACTAAAAACCAACTGAGAGATCAATGTACCAAACTAGAAACCAGAAAAACTATTTGTGGATATTCTTTTCCATGCTCAGCGTTGGGCTTGGTCAATCTTTAGTATTTACCTCAATTCCTATTTTAGCAAGGGAAAATGGTCTTAATGAGGTGCAAGTTTCTATGATTTTTGGCATTTCAGCATTTGCCTGGTTTTTTACTTCACCTCTTTGGGGACGTTACAGCGATAAGTTTGGCACCAGAATAATTGCTGTGATTGGCACATTAGGATATTCCGCCAATATGCTGCTCATTATCTTGCCACTTTACTTGTTTGAGAATGGCATCCTTTCATCAGCAATGCTTTTTCCTGCGCTTGTCGCCTCGAGGTTAATTTACGGATTATTTGGCTCAGCAACTAGACCTGCATTGTTTGGCTATGCTGGTCGTATTTCGTCTCCTAATAACAGATCTGTTGTATTCTCAAATCTAGAATCAGGGTTTGTCTTAGGAACAGTTCTAGGGCCATTAATAGGTGCCTTCATGTTTAGATATGCAAGTAATGAGTTGCCATTTGTTTTATTTGGTTTGATTGGTCTGCTTGTTGCAATCCAGCTAAACATTAGATTAAGAAATAGCGAAGGCACAGAAGCTTTAGCTAAGAAACCATTAAGACTAAGCTTGCAAAACACAAGAGTTTGGCCATTTGTTCTTGTCTCATCTTTTTCAAGCATTTCACAAGCAATAATCTTCCAGACAATGGGGTTTTTTATATTCGATAGACTTGGTTTTAATGCTCAAGATTCCGCAGTTTATGTGAGTATTTGTTTTGGTGTTTGGTCAGTTTCAGTGGTTGTAACACAAAGCATGATTAACCCGTTATTTAAACGCCTAAAAACAATGATGATATTAGGACCGATATTGAGTGGAGTTTCGTTTATAGCATTGATTTTTTCAGATGATCTTTTTGCTCTAATTGGCACACTTATTCTCAATGGTGTAGGCTTAGGAATAACTAGACCAAGCTACAACTCTGCGTTATCTTTGAGCCATTCAAAAGAATATCAAAGCTCAGCTGCTGGTTTGCTTGGAAGTACTTTGCCAATTGGCCATATGATTGCACCATTGTTTGTTTCGCTTTATTTGATTAACTTTGCTTATGTTTATCTTTTTTCAGCAGTAATTTGCTTAATCACAATTGGATTTACGTTAATGCACCCGTATATACTTAAAACTGATGCGTACAAATAAAAAAGCAGTTTTAATGATGAGCCTCGGCACACCCGATAGTCCAGGGTGGTTTGATGTCGCAAGTTATCTAAGCCAATTCCTTACAGATAAAAGGATAATTAACATCCCATGGCTATTGAGGTATGTGCTCGTCTATTTAATTATTGTTCCAACTAGAACATTCGCATCATCTAAAAGCTATAAAGAACTTTGGACTGAAAGGGGTTCTCCACTTAAACATCACATGGAAGATCTTACAAACAAGGTCTCAGCAGGTTTAAGCGGAACACATGATGTTTATTACGCTATGAGATACAAAAACCCGTCAATCGTTAATGTCATAAAAGAGATTCAATCAAAAAGCTACGATGAAGTAGTTTTATTTCCCGTTTTTCCGCAATACTCATCGGCTGCAAATGGATCATTTCTTGAGTGTGCAATGGAGGAAATCTCAAAGTGGAACGTTATCCCAACAGTCAAAACAGTTGATCAATTTTATGATAATGAAGACTTTTTAGATGCTTTTGTAGAGAACATAAATAAATTTAATCTGGAAAGATATGAGAAAATTATATTCAGCTACCATGGACTGCCAAAAAGCCAACTTGATGATGTTTATCCAGAAGGAAAATGTGATGACAGAAACTGTGAACAAGGTGTTGTTGGAGACAATCATCATTGTTACAAAGCAACATGTTTTGAAACTACAAAACTTTTAGTTGAAAAATTAAATTTAGATAAATCAAAAACCATCACATCTTTTCAATCTAGGCTTGATTCAAAATGGGTAACACCGTTCAGCGATAAAGTTATTGAAGAGTATGCTGCCGACGGGGTAAAAAATATCCTCGTTGTGTCTCCTTCTTTTACCGGAGATTGTCTTGAAACAATCATTGAAATTGGGGATGAATATGAGGAACTATTTATTGAAAAGGGTGGTCAAAAGCTTGATTATGTACCATCTCTCAATTCGAACGATAATTGGGTAAAATGTATAGTTAACATAATAAGAGAGCAATAATGAGAGATATTCTGGAGATCCAAAAAAAAGCATTCATAGAGAATGGGCAGCCAACATACAATCAAAGATTAGACAGTTTAAATAGATGTATAGCTTTGTTGGAAACACACGATGAGCAAATCATAGAAGCACTGAATGAGGACTATAAAAATAGATCACATCACGAAATAATGACCTCGGAGGTAATTCAGTCCATCAGAAATTTAAATTTCACTATTAAGCACTTTAAAGAGTGGATGAAACCAATGAGGCGAACACCATCTTTCATGGCAGGGATGCTGGGTTCGAAGGCATATCTTGAACCATCTCCTTTGGGGACAGTTGGAATTATTGCTCCTTGGAATTTTCCTGTTGGGATGATTTTTTATCCTGCAGCCTCTGTTTTGGCATCTGGTAACAGAATCATGGCAAAACCCTCAGAATTTACACCACACACTGCTCAGTTAGTTAAAGATGCAGTTGCTAAATATTTTGATGAATCTGAGTTTGCGGTTTTTCTAGGAGGATCAGAAGTGGGTGCTGAATTCACTGCCTTACCCCTTGATCATTTGCTGTACACGGGTAGCGGCAGAGTTGCACGAAAGGTGGTAGCAAATGCAGCACAAAACCTTGTTCCGACGACCTTGGAATTAGGTGGCAAAAATCCAACCATTATTGGTAAAGATGCGGATCTTAGCCTTGCTGCAAAACGCATAATGTTTGTTAAAACTCTAAATGCAGGTCAGATATGCCTGTCACCTGATTATGTGTTTCTACCTAGAGGGATGGAGGAAAAATTCATGCATGAGCTGCAGAAGGCATTTAATGAGTTTTATCCAGATGGTAATGAAGCTGATTACACTTCAATGGTCAATGAAACACACTTTGAAAGAATGCAATCTTACATGACAGATGCGCAGGAAAAAGGCGCAAAAATTCATTCTTTAGGCAGCTTTGATTCATCAGAAAAAAATACCATTACTACCAAGGTTTTGATGGGGGTTAATGACTCTATGCAAGTCATGAAAGATGAGATCTTTGGGCCTCTTTTACCAATCATGGTTTATGACGAGATTTCAGAAGTAATTAATTACATTAATAAGAATGATCATCCATTAGGTTTGTATTATTTTGGCAACACAAAACAAGAACAAGAAAAGGTAATAAAAAATACCCGTTCAGGCGGAGTTACCATTAATGATGTTATGTTTCATCTGATGCAATCTCAACTTCCTTTTGGTGGCGTTGGTCCATCAGGTTATGGCTGCTATCATGGCAGAGAGGGCTTTATGAATTTTTCCAATATGAGATCAATCTACTATCAAACCAATAATGATAGTGTTTTTGGAATGTTGCGACCGCCAAAAAATAAGTCAATTGGCATACTGCAGAACATCTTAAAGAAACTCAGTTGACCAATATTTTAAATAAAATTTCATTCAGATACTTAATGTCCAAGGGGTCTAGTAAGATATCTGCATTAACAACTTTGACCACACTTGGAATTGCCATTGGTACTGCTGTTCTAATAGTTGTAATTTCAGTAATGAATGGTTTTCAAAATGAGCTTAAGGAGAGAATTTTAGGAGTCATACCACATATTACTATCGAGCAAGAAGGTGGTTTTGATGATATTGAAAAAGCAATCAATCAAGTAGAATCACTGCCGAATGTGATCAGTGCAACTGAGCACTTATCAACCCAAATTGTTGTTAATTCCGGTGAGTTTTCACGAGGTGTGTTCTTAAAAGGAACTGACTCCATTAGTGAGCTTTCAATAATTCCAAATAATATGATCATTGGAAACCTCAAAGATCTTGATAATCCAACTAATATTGTGATTGGTAATAGTTTAGCAAATGAGCTGAGAGTTGAGCCAGGTGATGCTATTCAACTGCTGAACATCAATCAGACCAATCCATTATTAGGCTTACCAAGAATCGTAAATTATACGGTGAGTGGAATCTTTTCAGTAGGTTCAGAGGTTGACAGTAATTATGCCTTGATTGGCCTAGAATCGTTCAAAATGCTTATTCAACCTAACAACGGTACAGCGATTGAGGCAAAGCTTGATGATGTTCTGCTTGCACGTGAAACAGGTAGAAATGCATTGAATAGCATAGACACAGACCGTTTTCTACGGGTGTCTACATGGGAACAGCAATATGGTGGGTTATTCAGAGCTGTTCAGCTTGAAAGAATCATGATGTCAATGCTCATGTCGCTTATTCTTCTCGTTGCAATTTTTAGCTTATTAATGTCAATAAATAACCTCATTAAAAACAATGAAAAAGAAATTGCGATTCTTAGAACTATTGGCTATTCAGAATTTAATATTCAAAGAATATTTATTCAGCTGATTTTCACAATTGGTTTTTTTGGGATTGTACTTGGAAATATCATTGGCTTTTTAATGGCTTCCAATATAACTGAGATGCTTAATTTTCTTTCAGAAGCATTCAATATCTCAATTTTGAGTGTTTATTACTTAGATTACTTCCCATCAATTTTTAGTTTTGATCAGGTTTTAATCATCAATATAATCACTTTGTTTTTACTCATATTGTTTGGAATGTTGCCAGCTAGAAAAGCAGCAAAAATGAATCCTGTGGAGATTATTAACAACCCATGATAAGCCTGAAAGGAGTAAAAAAATCATATGGGGATCAGGAAGTATTTCTTGACCTTAATTTAACTTTTGAAGCATCAAATACCTATAGTATTGTAGGGTCTTCAGGCTCAGGGAAAACAACATTTTTGAACTTAATATCTGGTTTGGATAGCTACGATGATGGCGAAATATGCATAAGAGAAAAGATCCTTCATAAACTCTCAAGCGATGAAAAGAGTTTGCTTAGAAGAAATAATTTCGGTTTTGCCTATCAGTTTCATTATCTCTTGGAAAATTTAACCGTATATGAAAATTGTATGGCAACTTTATTTGAAAAAGATGATGATTCAATAAATAACATACTAAAGAAATTAGGCATTTTTGAGCTCAAAGATAAGTATCCTTCCAAAATATCTGGGGGAGAGAAGCAAAGAGCTTCAATTGCTAGAGCCCTTGCATCAAATCCAAAAATTTTGATTTTGGATGAACCAACAGGAAACCTTGATCAATCCAATAGTTTAATTGTCCAAGATTTTATCCTTGATTATGGCCGAGAGTATAATTCGCTTGTAATCTATGCAACACACGATTTACCCTTTGCTCAAAGGGCTGATAAAATTCTCAAGATAGAAAATAAAGGTTTAAATGAATAAGGCACTTTACAGCAGATTGCTTGGATACACCTTTAAGCATAAAGCGCTTTTTATGCTAAGCATTCTTGGCTTTATCCTTTTTGCAGCCGCAGATATATCGGCAGTAGAGTGGTTAAAACAAGTTATTGGTTACATCAACGATGGATCACAAAATAATCTAAACCCTCTCAATCTTGCTTTTTTCCTCTCAACTATCTCAATCATTAGAGGTATTGGGTTTTATGTTGGGAACTTTTTTATGGCAAATGTTGGCCTGAAGGTTGTTCATAATTTACGTGAAGATTTAATCAAAAGCTTGCTCTATCAGCCAATGAGCTTTTTTGATCAAGCATCAAAAGGCGAGATTGTTAACCGAATAATTTTTACAACTAATCAAATTACTGGTGCTGCGACAAACGCACTAAAAATACTTGTAAAAGAAGGGTTCTTATTGGTTGGATTATTTATATACCTGCTATATCTAAGTTGGAAACTCACTATTGTGATTCTAGTGATTGCTCCGTTGATTGGAATAATTGTCTCCATCGCTGGCAGAAGACTGAGAAAAGTAGCAAAGAAAATCCAGGATGTAATGGGATTAGTTACTCAGGTGAGTAATGAGATTGCAACAGGTGCTCGAGAGATTAAATCTTTTGGTAATGAAGATTGGGAGCAAACAAGGTTTAAACAAGCAAATGATGAGAATTTAAAACAAAACTTGAAAATGGAGAGTACTGGTAATCTAACAACTCCTCTAATTCAGGTTTTTGTGGCTCTTGCTCTGGCATCAATGAGTTATCTTGCGCTTACCAATCTTGACGAATTAAACCTACCTTCAGAGTCTTTTGTAGCCTTTTTTACTGCTGCTGGTCTAATGGCACGACCAATTCGTCAGTTATCTAGCTTAAATGCCGTTATACAGCGTGGATTGGCTGCAGCTGAAGATATATTCTCGTCCATAGATAAAAAGCCTGAGAACTATGCTGAGGGCCTCGATTTAAATAAAGAATTAGCAGGGGAAGTTTCGATTCAAAACGTATCATTCTCCTACCATGAAGATGGTGATCAAGTGCTTAAAAACATATCCATACATGCGAAGCAGGGTGAAACAATAGCACTTGTAGGCCGTTCCGGAAGTGGTAAGTCAACAATCGTGAACCTTTTGAACAGGTTTTACGAGGATTTTCAAGGAAGAATCACTATTGACGGTTACGACATTAAGAAAATCAAACTAAGGGACTTGCGACAAAGCATCTCCTTTGTTTCACAAGATCCAACCCTATTCAATGATACGGTGATGAATAACATTGCGTATGGCTTAGATGAGGTATCAGATACAGCAGTTTTTCAAGCAGCAAGAGAAGCCAATGCCTATGAATTTATTATGAATCTGCCTGCTGGGTTTCAAACGGTCATAGGTGATAACGGTACGCTTTTGTCTGGCGGGGAAAAACAAAGGATAGCAATTGCTCGAGCTTTGCTTAAAAAGTCCTCTATTTTAATTTTTGATGAAGCTACTTCTGCCCTAGATAATGAATCAGAAAAAGAGATACAACAAGCCATCGAAAGAGCTTCTGCCAACAAAACAACTTTTATCATTGCGCACAGGTTAAGCACTGTTGAGAAGGCAGACAAAATCTGTGTCCTGGAAGATGGAGAGATCACACAAACTGGTACGCATGATGAATTGATTAAAGAAGAGGGTCTCTACAATGTGCTTCAAGGCAAGCCAGAGATAATTGAAGAGGAAATGCCCAAACCTGTTGAAGATGATTTTGTGCCAACAATTATTACCGAGTCTAAAGATTTTTGGAATTCTGTCAGTTTTGGAAACATTGCATTATCGCCGTTGAGCTTTCTTTATTGGATTGGCAGCACTATTAAAAACACTTTCTTCAAAGCAAGAAAATCAAGCATCACTGAAATTCCTGTCATAGTTGTTGGGAATGTCACAGTGGGTGGTAATGGAAAAACACCACTTGTGAACCAAATTGCTTCTGATCTGAAAAATACTGGTTATAAGCCAGGGATAATTCTTAGAGGATACAAAGGAAAATTTATTGGAACAAAATTAGTGGATGAAGACACGACTGCTAAAGAGGTTGGGGATGAAGCTATATTTCACTACAAGCGAGGATTCAGCGTTGTGGTAGATAGAGATAGAGCGAGAGCTTTATCGTTTCTTGAGCGTATGACTGATTGCGATATCGCAATTTCTGATGATGGACTACAACACAAAGCCCTTAGAAGAGATTTTGAAATTATCGTTGAAGATGCCAATAGAAATTTTGGCAACCAACTATTCCTGCCTGCTGGACCTCTTAGAGACAATATGTGGCGAACTAAAGATGTTGATCTTTTTATTTTTAGTGGCAGAACAAATAGCAATGAAAAATTCTTTGAGTTAGAGCCAGAGGCTTGGGTCAACATAGAAACTGGACAATCTTTTCCGATAGAGAATTACCCATTTGGTAAAACAGCTAATGTAGTTTCTGGCATTGCTAACCCAAATAGGTTCTTATCAACCTTAAACAATCTTAAGATTAATTTTGATTACAAGGTGTTTGACGACCATCATTACTTTACCAAGAAGGATCTTGAATTTGATTTTGAAAGACCATTGCTCACCACAGAAAAGGATGCTGCCAGAATGGCAGACAAGCATGCCATTTCAAATGCTTGGTACCTAAGAATGAAGGTCAAACTTAATACCAATATTACAAAACTTATAACTGAGAAAATAAATGGCTAATGGGTACAAAATCTGCATTCCAGCCCGACTCGAATCATCTCGATTAGGGCAAAAACTATTACGCAATGTTAATGGTAAAACGATCATACAGAGAACATGGGAAAGTTGCATAGAGAGTAGCGCTGACACTGTTACTGTTATCACTGATTCAACAGAAATCTTTGATTTAATTTCTGACCTTGGGGGTGATTGTTTTCTATCTCAATCATTGCACGAATCTGGAACAGACAGATTGGCTGAATACACCAAATATCAAAACCTACCTGAGGATCTAATTTTGATAAATGTACAGGGCGATGAGCCCTTAATTGATATAAATTCAGTGAATAAGTTGGCTGATTTTGTTCATTTAAATAAAAGTAATTATGCAACCATTTGCAAGCCGTTTGAATCATCAGAAGACGAGGCTGACGTGAATAAGGTAAAGGTTCATTTAGATAGTGAGAATATGGCTGTCAGCTTTTTTCGAAAAGCAAAAGATGATATGACCAATATATTTCATCATATCGGTGTATATGCATACTCCGTAGGGTTCTTAAATACATTCTCGAGCCTTCCACGAAGTCCCAATGAGGAAGCCCTTAAGCTTGAGCAAATGAGGGCCCTTGATAATAATCACAATATCCATGTTTTAGTGGTTGAAGATCATAAATCGATTGGTATTGATACACCTGAAGATTTAGAAAAATTTAAAATACTTATTGATCAAATTGAAAATAATTAAACAGAATTTAACAAATGCAAATAATCTTGGCCTTGAATCCAAGGCACAATTTTTCTCCTTTTTTAATGGCAGTGATGACCTGCGAAAACTGCATGCTGAGGCTAAAAAAATAAATGCACATGTTCAAATAATTGGAGCAGGAACAAACACAATTTTTCCACGAGCTTTTAATAAGTTAGTTATTAAATCATCTGATAAATCTATCAGTGAAAAGAAGGTAAAGAATAATTTTCTTGTTACGGCTGGAGCTGGTTTAATTTGGGATGATCTTATTGATTTTTGTGTTGAAAAAAAATACTGTGGATTAGCAAATTTGGCAGGCATACCAGGCACTGTCGGAGCTGCGCCAGTGCAAAATATTGGGGCTTATGGTGTCGAGCTATCTGATCTTCTAGAGGAAGTTTTGTGCTTTGACTTAAAGACGCAAAAAGAAGTTGTATTAAGTGCAAGTGATTGTGGTTTCAGCTACAGATCAAGCATTTTTCAATCCAATCCACATCTTATTATTCTGCAGGTGACATTAAAACTTTCATCAGATTTTAAACCACTAACAACATATAAAGATCTGGAAAATACTAACCCAACTGATGAAGCTAATTTTGTTCAGATTGTCAGAGAAATAAGAGATGCAAAATTGCCAAATCCAACAGACTTTCCAAATATTGGCAGTTTCTTCAAGAATCCAATTATGTCTGACAAAGACTTTCACAGTAATGACAAATTGCAAAGCTTAAATTTCCAGATTTTGGATGATGGAAATTATAAATTGTCTGCAGCACAAATCTTGGAAGCTTCAGGTTTAAAAGGAGCCATGATTGGTAACGTGGGCATGTCCAGCAAACATTCCTTAGTTTTAATATGCAATGGCTTGTGTGATGCCTCAAATGTTAAAAATTTTGAGGATTTAGCTAAAAAAACAGTGCACGACAAATTTGGAATTATCTTAGAAAGAGAATCAATATATTTATGAATTTAACTCTTTTTGCAAGCCTTGCCTTTGCCCACTTGGTTGCCGTTGTTTCACCAGGTCCAGATTTTTTTTATATTGTTAAAAGCAGTTTTGAAAAGGGTTTGCGCAGCAGCATCGTATCTTCAATCGGCATTGGGTTAGGCGTTTTTTTTCAATGCATCTTTGCAATGATAGGTTTAGATTTTCTCTATGACAGAATTCCATCTCTATATCTAGTTATAGGCACAGTAGGTAGCTGTTATTTGGTTTATTTGGGTCTTATTGGGTTCAGCGCTAATGATTCAAAATCTATTGCTTACGAAAGCAATGCTGAACAATTTTCTTTTCAAAAAAGTTTTATGGGTGGATTGATGGTTAATCTTCTAAATATCAAGGCATTTATATTTTTTGCTGCGCTTTTTGGGGGCATTATTCTTGATGCATCTGTCACTTTTCAATTATCAATATCACTATATTTTTTCCTGGCTACTGCGCTTTGGTTTTGTATATTAAGCTATTCTTTGCATTACGGAAGTAAGGCATTTTTAAATGCTGCAGTTCAAAAAATAATTACTAGAATGTCTTCATTATTTCTTGTGTTAATAGGTTTGAGCTTAGGGGTTTATGTATGGATTTAAATGCGATAGAAAAAAACCTTCTCAAACTTGACGAATATCCAGTGGAGAAATGGAATCCTGAGCTATGTGAGGGCGCAGAATTCAAAATTGATGGCAATGCTCACTGGTATTACAACAACTCCAAAATAGAGAGAGCTTCAATGGTTAAACTCTTCTCAAAGCTTATTAAATGGGAGGAGGGCAAGTATTATGCAGTTACTCCGGTGGAGAAAATTCCTATTGTGGTCGAAAAAGAAGTTTTTAGCGTAATTGACTACAAACAAGAGGGTGGGGATTACTTTTTTCAAACAAATACAGAGGAATGGGTTAAATTGACCAAGAAACAACCTCTTACGGTTGAGATGATCAACCACCAGCCTTACCCTAAAATTAAGCTTAGAGACCAAATATATGCGCTCTTAAGCAGGAATGTGTTCTACAAAATTATCAGTGAATCAAAGCAAGACGGTAAATCTATGTATCTTGAGTCGGATGGAGAGTATTTCTATCTGAATTCGTAATTGTTTTCTTGATTAAGCAGCTCAATTTTTTTCTTTACTCCGCCTTTCATTGAGAAACCACCTATAGAGCCATTACTGCCTACCACTCTATGGCACGGCACCTCAATGGGATAAGGGTTGGCACCACAGGCATTTGCTACTGCTCTGTAGGCTTTAGGTCTGCCTATATTTTTAGCTAGCTCTTTGTACGTGATGGTTTTTCCTCGCGGAATTTTTGTCATCTCATGCCAAACTAGCTTTTGAAATGCTGTGCCAATGGAGTTATTTATTTTCTTCGATAAACTCATCGACTTTTTCTTCAAGAATACTCA
>JBELJV010000013.1:0-17341 GCA_042090165.1 Gammaproteobacteria bacterium | reverse complement strand
TACATTCTTTTGGCCTAGCCTCCTAATTTAACCGACAAGCGTTACTTTGTTGAAAATTAGTCACAGGATCTTCTAAGATTTGTTGCGATTTATTTTAACAATATGTTAGGTAATAAAAGAAATACAAAGAGTTGAAAAAATCATTCACAATTTATGTGATGTGCCTATTAACCATGATTTACCACCACTTGAGGAAGTAGATCCTGAGTACCAAAATCAAATTTTTGAATCGCCGGTCGATAATTTAAACTATTTGTTGGATATAGTAGATGATTTAATTGGTTTCGCTAATGAAAACAAAAATGCATAGTCACTCTACTTCAATCAATGCTATCAGTGTCTTCGTGCATTTTAACTGGCGGAGAGACAGGGATTCGAACCCTGGAAGCCCTATTAAGGCTTGCTGGTTTTCAAGACCAGTGCATTCAACCGCTCTGCCATCTCTCCTAAGCGCATAATTATAGTCGATTTTATGGGCAATAAAATAGAGGGTATAATCTTAGGGTGAAAAGATTAGAAATATTTGGATCAACCCCATCTCCTTACACCCAAAAAATGCTTTCATTACTGCGTTATAAGCGCATTCCTTACAACGTACATTGGGGAGATACTAGAGGCAGATTAGAGAGCCTAAATCTTGAACTTCCTAAGCCAGTTCTCTTGCCAGTAATTTTATTTGAAAACGAAGAAAAGGAGTTAGCCGCAACAACTGACTCAACGCCTATGATCAGACGATTGGAGAATGAATATCCTGATCGAAAAGTTATACCTGATGATCCAGCCCTCGCCTTTCTAGGCTATCTACTAGAAGATTTTGGAGACGAATGGATCACTAAATATATGTTTCACTACAGATGGTATTGTAGTGATGATGCTGACAAAGCTGGCACAATTCTGCCCTTAGTTGAATTTCCAAGAGCATTAAATAACGAAGAGCATCAACAGATCAAAACTTGGATAACTGAACGACAAACTGAAAGGCTATGGGTTGTTGGCTCAAGCAATGAGACAGCCGAACTTATTGATCAAAGCTTTAGAAGATTTTTACAATATTTTAACGAACACTTAAAACAACAACGCTTCCTTTTTGGTGATAAGCCCTCTTCCGCTGATTTTGCTTTTTATGGTCAAATTTCACAGCTGGTGAGGTTTGACCCAACGCCACGGGAAATATGTCATGAAATAGCTCCGAGAGTGGTTGCATGGGTAGAAATTATGGATGATTTGTCTGGTCTTGATTCGGAAACACTGATGTGGACTGATCTTGAGAATTGTACAGATTCATTGAAAGCAATACTTGCAGAATTTGGCAAGATGTATGCTCCTCTTTTGCTTGCGAATGCCAAAGCGGTTGAGGAAGGATTGCCAGAGTGGGCCGTAGATATTGACGGATCAAGCTGGAAACAAAAAACATTTAGTTACCAAGCAAAATGTTTAAACTGGATCAGGATTGAGTTTAATGGTTTATCAGATGTAGATCAGCAGAGGGTAATGTCATTTTTAGCTGGTTCTGGCTGTGAACAAATTCTTTAGTTTAAATTAATACCTGAAGTGCTTAATCTTCTCACCACTATTACCAATTTCAGTCATGGCTTGAATACCAATATCTAAGTGCTTTTCAGCCCATTTAGAAGTCACTTTTTTATCTGATTCCTCTGTCTTTACACCATCTGGTGTTGTTGGGACGTCAGAAACAAGCAGCAAGGCACCGCGTGCAATTTCATTATAATGACCAACTGTAAATATAGTTGCAACTTCCATATCAATGCCAATAGCTGTTGATTTTTTTAGACGTTTTAAAAAGGCTTTATCGTGTTCCCATAATCTTCTGTTTGTAGTGTAGATAACACCTGTTCGATAATCGCAGTTTGCTTCAATAATTTTATCCGAAACAAATTTATGAAGTTTAAATGAAGGCAAAGCAGGCACTTCGGGCGGGAAATAATCATTACTAGTTCCCTCGCCTCTTATAGCTGCGATTGGCAATATAAAATTACCTATTTCAGAGGTATCTTTTAAACCTCCGCATTTACCTAAAAATAGCACTCCCTTAGGATTAATTGCTGTAAGCAGATCCATTATTAAAGCAGCGTTTGGAGATCCTATGCCAAAATTTACAATGCTAAGCCCATCTTTGTTTGTTGCGCTTTGCATTGGGCCACCTTCACCCTTAATTTCCACACCAAAATTATCTGCAAAAGCAGTGACGTAGTTTTTAAAGTTGGTAAGAAGAATATAGTCTCCAAATTCTTCAGGTTGGGTTCCTGTATATCTGTGAAGCCAATTTTTTGCGATGCTATGTTTGTCAACCATAAATGTGGTGGAAAATATTAGCAGATTAAAGGAAAAAAGATAGTTATTTGAAGTCTTTTATGCTTGGGCAAGTGCAGACTAAATTCCTGTCCCCATAGACGTTATCAACTCTGCCAACCGGCGGCCAGTATTTATTTTGCTTAGTAGCACTATTGGGAAAATAGGCTGATTCTTTGGAGTAAGGATGGTTCCAATCTTCAACTAAATCATTAACACAATGTGGTGCATTTTTTAGCGGATTATCTGATTTGTCAGCGTTACCCTCTTCTACTGCTTTTATTTCATTTCTTATGCCAATCATGGCATCACAAAACCGATCTAACTCTTGGATTGACTCACTTTCAGTGGGTTCAATCATTAATGTACCGGCAACAGGCCAGGACATTGTCGGAGCATGGAATCCATAATCTATTAATCTTTTTGCGATATCTTCCGCTTCTATATCTGCAGTATCTTTAAAAGGCCTTACATCTAAAATGCATTCATGCGCAACTAACCCAGACTTTCCTCTGTAGAGTACTTGATAGTGATCTTTTAGTTTGTGCGCTAAATAATTTGTGCTCAAAATTGCTGTTTGTGTTGCATGTCTTAAGGCAGATTCTCCCATCATCACTATGTACATCCAAGTAATTGGTAATATGCTTGCACTGCCATACATGGAACCAGAAACTGCATATTCACTGGGTGTTGTTGCAAGAGGGTCTTTTGGGAGATATGGTGCAAGCTTATCAACGACACCGATTGGACCAACACCAGGACCACCACCACCATGTGGGATGCAAAATGTTTTGTGGAGATTGAGGTGAGAAACGTCACCACCAAACTCGCCTGGATAGCACATGCCAACCATGGCATTAAAGTTTGCTCCATCAATATATATAAAACCACCATAAGAATGGATTAAGTCACAAACTTTTGTTACATCTTCTTCAAACACACCATGTGTAGATGGATAAGTAATCATCATGGCTGCAATATTATTGCCATGCTCAGATGCTTTAGCCTCTAAATCAGACATGTCTATATCGCCATTATCGTCACAGTTTATGACAACGACTTTATAACCAACCATTTGTGCAGATGCAGGGTTTGTACCGTGGGCTGATTCAGGAATTAAACATATATCTCTATGATCATCTCCATTCGCTTTGTGATAAGCATCTATTGCCAGAAGACCGGCATACTCGCCTTGCGATCCTGCATTTGGCTGAAGTGAGATAGCAGCATAGCCTGTTATATCACATAACCACCTCTCTAAATTATCAATAAGCTCAATATAGCCTTGGGTTTGTTCTTGAGGTGCATGCGGATGAACATTTGCGAAACCATTCCACCCTACTGGAATCATTTCAGAAGTCGCATTTAATTTCATGGTGCATGACCCCAATGGAATCATTGACCTATCAAGTGCAATATCTTTATCACTTAGTTTTCTAATGTATCTGAGTAATTGGGTTTCAGAGTGATGCGAGTTGAACACTTCATGCTCTAAATAGTTAGTTATTCTGGTTAATCCTGAATCCCAACTGTCAGGCACTGTATTTTTTGGAAATTTAGCTTGAAATATGCTTAGCAAAGTAGATATATCTGATTGTGTCGTAGTTTCATCCAAACTTATTCCAACACTTTTATCGCCCATATTCCTAAGGTTAATTTTTAAGCTATTTGCTTTAAGATGCAGGTTTTTAACATCCTCTGTCTCCACAACAATAGTGTCAAAAAATGTATTGGATTTAAGTGAATAGCCTGCCTCTTTAAGACCTGTAGCTAGAGTTTTAGTAAGAGTATTTACTCTATGACCAATTTCCTTGAGCCCATCAGGCCCATGATAGACAGCATAAAAACCTGACATGATTGCCAAAAGGGCCTGTGCTGTACATATGTTGCTTGTCGCTTTCTCTCTTCTGATGTGCTGTTCTCTCGTTTGTAGTGCTAACCGATAACACGGTCTGCCTTGTTGATCCTGCGTTAGACCAATCAATCGACCCGGTAATGATCGCTTAAAGGCATCTTTAACAGCCATAAAGCCAGCATGAGGACCACCAAAACCCATGGGCACGCCAAATCTTTGTGATGATCCAACGACTATATCAGCTCCAAACTCACCAGGAGGTTTTAATACAGTCAATGCAAGCAGATCTGTGCCCACAACAAGTAATCCATCTTTACTATGAATTAAATCTGCTAGCTGTAAAAAATCTTCTACTGAACCATGTGCAGATGGATATTGCAAATAGCAGCCAAAATAGTCTTGACTGTCATCAGGTTTACCTCCAACTTGTATTTCAATGCCAAGAGGTTTTGCTCTGGATTTGATGATTGAGATAGTTTGGTGAAAGGTATCTTCATGAATAAAGAAGTTGTTTGATTTTGATTTGGAAACTCTGTGTGCAAGCATCATAGCTTCAGCTGCTGCTGTCGGCTCATCTAATAAGGAAGCATTGGATATATCCATAGCTGTTAAATCAGCAATCATAGTTTGGTAATTCATTAAAGCCTCTAGTCGACCTTGCGCTATTTCTGGTTGATAAGGCGTATAAGATGTATACCAACCTGGATTCTCAAAAACATTTCTTTTTATTACAGCAGGCACATTGCAGTTATAAAAACCATTTCCAATATAGCTCTTGAAAACTTTATTTTTTTTGGAAATTTCCTTAAGAGATTTTAACGCTGATGCTTCATCAAGGGCGGCAGGCAAATCTAGATTCTTTAGATCATAGATGCTTTCTGGCACTAGGTTTGTAAAAAATGCATCAAGGGAATCAAACCCAAGTTCATCTAAAATTTTTGAGACATCACTACTGTCTAAACCTATATGTCTTTGTGAAAAATCTAATGATTTATTTGTCATGATTTGTTGGTTAGTATTGGATTAGCTTTCACTTATTTGCGTATAAGCTTCAGCATCCAATAAATCTTCAAGCTCATCATTATTTTGAGGCTTAATTTTGAAAAACCAACCATCATCGTATGGTGATGAATTTATAAGTTCAGGATTGTCATTAAGAGCCTCATTCACACTTAGGATTTCACCAGATAGCGGCGAATATACATCTGAAGCGGCTTTTACTGATTCGACAATTGCAATATCGTCTTTTTTATTTATTGTTTTGCCAGTATCAGGAAGCTCAACAAAAACAATATCACCCAGCAAACCTTGTGCATGATCAGAGATACCAACCGTAACAGTTCCATCTTCTTCTAATCTAGCCCATTCATGCGAGTCAAGAAACTTTAAATTATTTGGAATTTCAGCCATGGATTTATTTTAAATATTTTAAAAAATTTGTCTCACAAAATTGCAAAATAATCTCTTTATCTCTAAGAAGAGCAGTACCAAATTCTGCATTCTTATTTGTTACCCTGCAAAACCCTATATTTTTTTTGAAAGTTGGGCTCCATGTGCCGCTAGTAATTTTTCCTGTACCACCTTCGAATGCGATTTCTGTGCCTGCTCTCAACACCCCTCTTTCGTTTGTATAAAAGCCGATTAACTTTTTTTGTGAATTTCTTAATTCCAACAGTGCATTTTTGCCAATAAATTCACGAGATTCATCATTCATATCGATTGTCCAACCTAGATTCGATTCAAATGGGTGGTTGTCAAGAGACATATCAACGCCATAAAGATTAAGTCCTGCTTCAAGTCGCAATGTATCTCTTGCTGCAAGTCCAACTGGCTTTGCGCCCTTCTCCACTAAATCATTCCATAGTCGAATTCCAACTTCTTGATTTGAAACTATTTCATATCCTAGTTCACCGGTGTAGCCCGTCTTAGCAATCATAAATTGATTTGATTCATGCAAATGAAATTGTTTAAGTTCGAGATCAAGATATTGGGAAATATAGTCCGTTGAATTTGGCCCTTGGATCGCAATTATGGATGCGTCTTGGTGAAAATTAACCTCCACTGCAAATTCAGAAGCAATTTCTTTAAACCACTTATTATTTTGGTTTCTGGTTGCGCAGTTCGAAATGATTCTAAAGTTCTCATCACCTTTGTGATAAAGAATCAAATCATCAAGAATCTTGCCGTCGTGATTGAGTAACGGAGTATAGAGTGCTCTTTTGTGATCAAGTATTTTATCAACATCATTTGGAATTAAATATCTGAAAAAATCTTTTTGATTATCACCAACAAAATCAAATACCGCCATGTGTGAGACATCAAATAACCCAACGTTTTCTCTAACAGTATTGTGCTCATTTATTTGAGACCCATAGTTTATGGGCATATGCCACCCAGAAAAATCAACCATTTGGCCCCCATGCTCTCGATGAAATTTGTTTAAATAGGTTTTATTCATTTTTTAGCAAGAAATTCTATTTCAACACTCGCTCCACGTGGTAAGTCGAGCACTGCAAATGCACTTCTTGTGGGATAGGGTTTTGTAAAATGTTTTAGATAAGCGTTATTAAAAACTTCAAACTCATCCATTGATTTGAGCAATACTAAGCATTTCACAACGTTTGTAAAATCAAGGTTGTAATATTCTAGGCCCGATTTGAGGTTTACAAAGATTTGATCAACCTCTGCTTCTAAACCTCCCTCTACAATTCCATTTTCATCGGCTCCAAGCATCCCAGAAAATTGAATTAGATTGCCAAGATCAATGGCATCAGAGTACGGGGTTCCTTGTTTATCAGAATTTACAGTTTTAAATTTCACATCACTAATCTAACAACCTTATTTGCACAAAACAATAAAAATGAAGAGAAGCTTGTTAATAGAAATATTTGTTGTAAAATGCCAATTCTATGGCAGCTAACAAACAACAAAAAGTTTACCTAATCCCTGAAGGTGAAACTCGAAATAGACATACCTACCATTACACAGTGGTGAAAACAAAGAAATTCATTCAGGAAAACGAGAAACTTAAAATCAAAAAGTTCAACCCTGTCAAACGAAAACATGAGTGGTTTGTTGAAGCTAAACTACCACCGCATAGCAAAAACTAGCTTTTTTCTAAACAATCCTTATATTTAAATCATGGCTAGATTAAACAAACTTTTTGAATATTTAGAAGATCTTATACTATCTATTATTGCAGTAATGACTATTGGCGCTGTTGGTTTCGAATTGTATGCCGTATATCAGAGGGGCAGTATCGAGCTTGCAGACCTATTGTTAATGTTTATATACGCTGAAGTTCTTGGAATGGTTGCCATCTATTTTAGAAGCCATGTATTGCCAGTCATTTATCCACTTTTTATTGGTATTACTGCACTTGCTAGATTGATAGTGCTTCAAGGCAAAGATTCTGCACCTGAACAGCTTGTTTTCGAGGCTGGATCAATACTATTGTTAAGCTTCGCCGCATTGCTACTGAAAGACGTTAAGGTTTCTCTTTCACAACAAAAAAGATAGCACTTTTCCTTGTTTAATTGAGGACTGAAATAAAAATATTTAAGTAACTCGCAAATAACAACCACAACAAATAGGGAACATAGCCAATAAAGCTGAAAAAACGGCGCTCTAACCAGAATTTTTTAATTATTAGTACATTAACGGCAATTAAAGTTGCAATATTGATGCAAGCCAAATCAGGAGCTTGTTGTGTAAAGAATATCCAGCTCCAAGAACCGTTAAGCACAAGTTGAAGAATATAGAGCCTATATATGTGCTTGGCATTAAAATAACTTATTACTCCCATCATCGTATAAAGGATCGGCCAAACGATGCCAAATAAGTAATTTGGAGGGTTGTATGTAGCTTTATTGAGCAATTCATACCAAGTCCAATCTGTGTAAAAGGTTGATAGACCGCCGAGCCAAGCGGTAATTATGGTTAAAGCTGGTAAAAGTATTTTTAAAACCATGATATCTAATATAATCTAATTTTAATGGGGAGAAAATTATGGAAACTTATATTATTTTTGCTTTATCCTTGACACTACTTCAGCTCTGGATAATACCAATGGTATTAAACTTTAAAAATTTAAGCTGGATGATATCTAGTCGTGATGAGGATCTTGATACTTCATCAAACCTTTATTTACAAAGAGTAAATAAATCTACAGCCAATCTTTATGAGTCATTGCCAGCTTTTTTAGCACTTGCTTTGCTATCACTTGTGATGGGTGTCGATAATAGCAGCGCAGCCTGTGTTTGGCTTATAGCGAGAGTTGCACATTTAGTATTTTATGTGACTGGAATCGGCATGCTTAGAACATTATCTTGGCTGACATCTCTTGGTGCATTAGTATGTATGGCTTGCGCCTTAATTTAATTTAATTGAGGGATATTAAGTCCCTCAATTAATTTCTCACACCATTTAAATCAAAATCTTTGACAAAATTCCAAATGGTAGAGGCTGCATCTATATCATTATCGTAACCTAGACCATCACGATTTGGCCACTCGTGATCTGTCCCACCTAGACGATAATAAGCTAACCGCACACCATCATTGCACTCATCCTTTATCGTAGCTGACCATGCATACCCATCACCATTGTTGTCAGCACCATCAGCTATTATTGTTTCTGTGCATTGATTATGATCAGTCCAGTATTCTAAAACTGAGTTAAAACTGACGGCATTGGAATTCCCTTGAATTGGTATTTGGCTATCATTTTCTCCATGAATATGGATTATTGGTAATGGTCTATCTGGAGTGCAATTATCAAGCTCTTCTGTGTACATTAACCCTGCTACTGGTCCAAAAGCAGCAACTTTATCACTGAGATAGCACGCTAAACTATAAATCATAAAACCTCCATTAGAAAAGCCCGATGCGTACACTCTATCTGCGTCTATATAATATTCTGAAACTAATGCATCAATGAGCTCAGATATAAAAGCTACATCACATACTTCACCAGCTGTATTACAACTAATACCTGTGAACCAGCCGGTAGATCCTTTGTCCTCAGCTACGGTCCCCTGCGGATAGACTGCAATGAAATTTTCTGACTCTGATAACTCTTTGAAGCCCGTATATTCCATTTCATATTCTGCATACCCGTCACCACCATGAAAGTTCATTACCAGTGGAGAAATATCTGTTGAATCAATTAAATTGTCCGGTATGTAAATAAAAAACTCTCTTTCCAAACCACCAGAATTCATTGTGCAATACTTTGTGTTTCCCGAGTTATCGTAGTTTGTGCATGAACTTGAGCCCGGTGCAGGAGTAGGTGCTGGTGTTGGAGCAGGTGTAGGTGTAGGAGAAGGAGCTGGAGTTGGCATTGGAGTATATGAATTATCTGACGTAATTGTTGAGCCGCCTCCCCCACATGCTGTTAAAAAAATTGTTATAAATATTTTTATAAAATTACTGATTTTCATTGAATTTACTGCTCTAAGGGCAAGTATATAACGGTATTAGTCGATAAAATCATAATAAAAACTAAACAAGTAATAATGGGGCCCAAGTAAGTTCTTCCAGTTAGTTGAAAGAAAATTCGATTGAAATAGGGAAGAATAAACATGATAGGAACAATACCGAATAATAGATTTACGCTTAACCAATTGGTGGTCCAGTAAACAGTTCCAGTTTGAGCAAACGTCACATATTGAATAAAAATTATCAACATCAAGCCAAGTGAATTTGCGATACCTGCAAGTAAGCGAGATTGCCATTCCGGCTGGTTAGCGAATCGCATAGCACCGTTAACTCTGAGTGAATTTGAAAAGAAGAAGATAAAAAATACAGGCAGATACATAGCTAACACTAATAACATTTCCCACTGAAAAACTCTTACTCCCATAAACCAAAATCTATAATCAACATGAAATAGTCCATATATAGCAAATAAGATTGAGTAATAAAGAGTAAAAACAGATATCCCAAGCAGAATAGTTTTAAGAAGTTCACTTCTAGTGATAGCTAAACCCCATGCCTTAGTATCTACTCCATGCTTTCTGCCGAAGAAGTAATACGTTAAAAAGAAAATGAGCAAACCTATCGTGCCATTAAAGCCTGCCCACAACATCACTGAATTATTCATTCTTTGTGGAAAGAACCAAGTTAGTTCGCGATTTGTGGCTTCTGGAAATAGGATTTTTGCAACGTCTACCATTGGAATAAAAGTGACACAGGCAATGCCAGCACCTAAAAAGAAAATAAACCAAAAAATAAGCTTTCCATATCCAGTTGGTTGTGGCAATGCAGGGGGAACAGGCTTAACAATACTCTTAAAAAATGGTGTACCCAAGAGTAATTTTGTTAGGGGAATGAGCATCACAAAAGCAACAATCATATTGATCAATGTCATTAATTCTTTCCATTGCCATATTTGGTTGTAAGGATCCAGTTTTATGGGCGAACTAAAAACTGTATCAAAGTAAGACAGTTGATTAGCTGTGGCTTCAGCATTGTAGGGTTGAAAAGGATGAAGTAATGCTTCATTAAAGATAACTCGACTAGTTTGATCTGCAATATTTCCGTAGTATTTACCCAATTCAACCTTCTCTATGCTTTTATCAAGCACAGCATTGACCGTTCGCAATGATTCAGGCGCAATGCGCATATCTGCTGCTTCCCATCCTTGTAATTCATTTCTAAAAGCTCCTTCATCGTAGAGTGCGTAACTGACACCCATATTGGATTTAATAGGTTTTAAAACATTATCTTGAAGCGTTAAGACATACCCTGATACATATACTGAGTTTAGAATGCTCTTAGTGTTATCTGATTTAGCTTTTTTTCCAAAATAATTTGCACCCCTAATTGCTGCATTACCACCCATGGAGTGACCTGTTGCTCCAAGTTTTGATTTATCAATGAAATCATATTCATCAGATTGATGAATGTGCTCAATGAGATGAAACATGCCATAACCTTCAGTTGTTGCTGCTCTTCTACTTAGGGAAGAACTCGAAATTCCTTGAGCATAAGGATCAATTAAAGCAACTACGTGCCCTCTGCGTGAGAGTTCGATTGCTATGTTAGATAGCGCCTCTTTTGAGCGTTGAAAGCCAGGAATTATAGCTATAAAAGGTGCTTTATTTTCTGATGTAGCTGACTTTGGCTTATAAAGATCGTAATAGATATATTGAGAATTTTTTGTATCTAAGCGTTCAAGTGTGACAGCAACTTTACCAAAATTGGTTTGAATAATAGATGCAAGGAAACTACTTATGGTAAGTACTAGAAGGCAGTATTTAAGCTTCATTTACATACTATAAATGAAAACTCCGATCTCAAAGGAGATCGGAGTTATAAAATTTGAATAAATTAGTCGTGAAGTCTCCAGCCAACCCAAGTAGAGCTTGTATCACATGTCATATGATTCCATCTTTCTTGTTCAGCTTCAGAGCCTTGGGTTTTATCCCAATAGATATCTATTCCCTCACCTCTTGCAATTAATCCTGGAGATCCATTGCTGACCCAAAAATCAGGACCTTCACCTCTAGGTGAGCCTGCACCAGGATAAATATATCTGTAACTCCCTTCAGCCCCATTAGCATAATGTTCTTTAGCCATTTTAGCATGCGCTGTTCTGAGGGCTTGTGGATCTGCATTTTCAGTATATTTGCAAGGCCAATAATCGACAGTGAAGAAATTCCATGGATTCTCTGGATCTCCAGTTGATGGGCCAATTCGTTGAAAAGCAGTAGAGGAGTTTTCGCACTCCATTGGACTTTCAGGAAAGCTTTTATCTTCATTCATCATATTCCACATTGCTACTTGGAATTCTCCCATTTCTTTCATTGTTGGTGCATGAGTAACAAAAAACATATCATCACCACCTCTCATCTCCTCATTTGTATAAAAAGGCCACAACATAACAGACGATACATTATCGTCTAGGCTATTTGCTTTTTCTCGGTAGGCTTCAGCCCATTTTTCAAACATCTTTTCAGCTTTTGAGTCAGTTAAACCTTCTTTAACACTACAGTATAAATAATTAGCATATGCCTCTGTATACATTTCATCGTGATCATCAGTAAAGGCAAAAAAACTAACGAATATTAAAAATAAAATTCTCATATTTCCTCCAAATTAATTTGCTGAGTTATACAGCCAGTCACCCTGATATGTTGACATAGAGCCACATGATGCATTTTTTCTAAACTCATCATAGTAGCCTTTTTCAACCATCATATCTCTGTATTCTGGCCAGCTTGCAACAATATTACTTCTGGCTTCTGCGCTGTAGTAATGACGCATTATGACAAAATCATAAGTTACATTCTCATCTGAGCCTCTGTAAGGCAATAAGTAGTGTTCACCGTATCCTTCTCTGCTGCCCATCTTTCTTTCCATAGCTTCAACCTTAGCAGCCCACGCAAGAAGATTTTGAAGGTTGCCTTCGCTTGTAAAGTTGCACTGTCGAAAATCTACAAATTTAAATCTATCATACTCTTCACTTGGAATTCTTATCCCTCTTGCTCTAACACCACGCAAAGATATACTACGCTCTATCTCAAAGGCTTCACTATCATATTCACTGTTTTCTGCTGCCCAAGCTGGATATTTATTCATATAAGCACCCCATTCTTTATACTGCTCTTGCCCATCAGGCCAATAACCCGAAGCAATAATATCGTATTCATGCTCACCGGCCCAAATAGGCTGAAAAAGTGTTCTGCCATAATTTAGATCGTTCGCTTGAAGAAATTTTAGATATTCCATTTGCTGTTTGTGAACATCGTTATAGGATTTTCCTTCATTAATGTTCCCAAAGAAAAATTCTGTTCTATAGGTGTATTGCTCAGAAGTTTGAGCTAATGCTTCAAAAGAAAAAATTGTAACGATTAGTAAAATTATTTTTTTCATATTATTTCCGTTAATCCTCAAAATCATTGCGAGTTGTTTGATGCACACCGCCATAGGCTGCAGATGAGTAGTGCTGTGTCTTCAGGACCCATTTACCCATTTCTTTAACCCAAGTGGTTGTTACTCGTGTTCTATAAGGAGCATCATTCTCACCAACAACCCCTTCATAGTAAAATCTTACAAAGTAAGCATTATCTGCTAGTTTTACTGCTTCTGGAAAGAAAACATGATTTAAGCCAAGAGGTCTATTTCTTTCATAGTCTTCTACACTCCATTTTTGTACAGGTTTGTGAAAACTACCATCTGAATTTGTGCTGTAGACGCCATTTTTGCTTTCCATAGCAACTTGAGTTTTAAAGTCTTCTGCAGTCCGCGCAGCGTAATATTTTGCGACTGCTGCTAGTACAGCTTTATCTTCCTGATCATGGTCATCAGAAGAAATATAAAATGTTAACGAAATTAAAAGTGTGAGTATTATTCTCATCAATCTCCCCTAAAATATTTCTTATGTTACTACTTTTTATCTTTTTTTGAGTGACATTAATGAAACAATAATTTGTCAAAAAAAGGCAGCAAGAATGCTACCTTTTCTTTTTATCAAAGCTACTTTTATAGCTATAAAAACTTACCTTCTTTAATCACCAGCCACAGGAACGACCTTCATTTTGGATATCAAGCCATTCTTTGAGTGGAGCATAATAATTTAACATTGCTGTGCCAGATAGCTCTCTTGTGCCAATAATGCTTTCTAAGGCATCTTGCCATGGCTGACTTTGCCCCATTGACAGCATTGCTCTTAGTTTTTCACCAGCTATTTCACTGTCATAAATTGAGCATTCATGTAATGGGCCCTCAAAACCAATATCGTTACAAAGCGATTCATGAAACTGATATTGCAGCACTCTTGCTAGATAATATCTTGTGTAGGGAGTGTTGCCTGGAATATGGTATTTTGCTCCAGGATCAAAAGCATCAGCAGGTCTTTCGTTTGGCGATCTAACGCCCTGATATTTTTCTCTTAATTCCCACCAATAGTCATTCATTTCATCTTCTGATAATTCTCCATTAAAGACAGCCATTCTCCATTTATCCAACATTAGGGTCCAAGGTGTTGGAACAACTCCATCAAGTGCTTGTTTCATAAGGAAAGCAATACCATTTTCCTTTGCAGACTCTGCCTCTTCCTCAGATACAAATCCTATTTTTTGTAGATAGTTTGGAGTAATAGATAAGGAAAGTAGATCACCTACTGCCTCATGGAAGCCATCGTTTGCTCCGCTCTGAAAAACAGCTGGTTGATTAGCATATGCTTGATAATAGAAAATATGGCCTAACTCATGATGAATTGTAGAAAAATCTTCAGCATTCTTCTCGATGCACATCTTAATTCTTAAGTCCTGCGTTTTGGGGTTGATATCCCAGGCGCTTGCATGGCATACAACATTTCTATCTGCCGGCTTAACAAATAAAGATCTCTCCCAGAAAGTATCTTCAAGGGGTTCAAAACCAAGGCTTAAAAAGAAATCCTCAGCAATCTCAACCATTTCAATTTCAGTTAATCCACGATCATTTATAACTTTAGTTAAATCAATTGGTTTGCCAGTAGACTCTTCTTGATAAACTAGGTCATAAACATTTGCCCATGATTGAGCCCACATATTGCCAAGAAGATGGGCAGGAATTGATCCTTCATCTGGAACAACATCATCACCGTAGAATTCATTTAATTCAGCCCTTACATGGCACTGGAGCGATTCATATAGAGGTTTTAGATCTTCATAAACTCTATCAACTGATTCTGAAAACTCACTAACAGGCATATCATACTTACTAAACCAGAGGTCAGATAAGCCATCATAACCAAGATCTTGTGCGCCTTGATTTCCAATATCAACCATACGTAAATACTTATCTTTCATAGGTTTGCCAATTTCGCGCCAACCATTCCAGGCTTTAAGCAATTCGTCCGGATTTCTAGAATTATCAATAATGGATTCAAACCCTTCTAGGTCATAACAATCGTTTTCTGAGAAACAATGCGTGCCTGATCCATACATTGCTTCAAGTTCAGTCATAATGCCTGAGAGCTCACCTGCTAATTCTTCATTCAGTGGAGGCGGCATGACAAAGCCATTTTTTATAATATCTAGAGCCCTACGATCTTTTGGGTCTAATTCAAGATTATCAAATGTTGAGGCTACCCTTGCCTGCTCTAAACTCTTTAATGTGTAACGTTTAGAGAAATCAGCAAGCACAACTTGAGAGTCATGAGTAATAAAGTTTGATGAAATCCAACTAGCTGAATAAATTACTGGCCCTTCTGTCTCTGCTCTTAGCTGCACTTCAGCAAGGAAATCTTTTGCATCTTGTTCTGTTGGCTGTTCTTCGTTGGCACAGCTAACAACTAAAATTAACGAAAGTATTAGTGAAAGTTGTTTAATCATTCAAAAATTATACCATAGCGTCTGCTACATTTAGAGTTGGTTTTTCTAAAAAGGATTATCTGTTATAGTCACGATATGAGCTTAATTAGTTTAGCCGCGCATTTGGGAGTATTGGGGTCATTAGTTATAGTTTTTAGTGAAAAAAATTTAGAAAAGAGACGCAAGCTTATAATTGTTCCCATTATCTTCTTCATCTTAACCTTCTTTGTTTAATGTGCTATTTTTTCTTAATGAGAAAAATATGCATATCGAAAAGGAGAATCCATGTTTAGATTATTAATATTATTTGTTCCAATGACCTTGCACAGTGCAGATGTCAGTGAAAAAAAGATCGCAGAAATTAGTGTTGAAGACTTGACTAATATTGTTAGGATGATAGTTCAAGAAGCAATGACCAATTGTACAGTTACAGGTGAAATGAATGGCAGAGCTAAGTTAAACCTTGATGTCGAGGGTGAAGTTGTTGCTAGGCTTGAATGTGTTTTTGAAGAAGAGGTCTTAATAGAACAAGAGCCAATAGCAGAAGAAAATTAATTTTTTAATTGGCAGAGTAGGTAAAGCCTATTTTGATGTTCCAAAAATCATCATTGCCCCCAGTCATTTCCGGTCTTTGAACCTTAATGGGCGTATATGATGTTCCAAGGTTTAATAACCAATTGTCAGACAGCTCGTAGTTAAAACCGAGGTTTAGTGTGGTTAGTTCTCCACTGGTTTCAATAAATGCTTCTTCTTGAATAAATTCCAATGGAGCATTAATTTGAACTGAAGGTCTCAATCTTGTTGATGCTAATGAAAACCATGGTTTAAAACCCATTGAGCTTTCTCGTTGAAACAAAATCTCAATACCATCATGACTCATATCAATTTTATCTTTGGATATTCCAATACAGCCAGAGATATTACCTGGTGAATATAGAGGTTGCATAACATTCTCTTCAGAACAGGTAACAGAAGCAGTTGCTTGTCCATTAAACTTGTAAAGTCGTATACCTAAGTTAAAGTCTTCGTTTGTATAAATTTGTTTTGCAACTGCCAAACCCCACATTTGCTCTGGTTTGGCACCATCAATCTCCAGTGGTGGAGTCCAAGATAATTCAATGACTGAATTCCAATAAAAACCTGCTGTTATTTTGCCTCTTCCAAAGACTAGTGATTTATTTAGATCTTCATCTTTGAAACCTCCAAAACCAATTTTTTGTTGTTCTTCATTTAATTCTGGAATAGTGCTTATCGCAGCTGTAATGTTGAACTGTCCCAGTGTCAAGGGCTCAGGAAATTTATCAGATAAGTTGAGAGAAGCTGCTGTCATATATGACATCGCCCAACCCTCAGGACTATCAAAATCAACCTTTTGAGCATACATGTTATGCTGCAATGCAAGAATTAATAGAAGACAGATTATTTTTCTTTTCATAGAAACAATAATAACTTTAATTAAAAGAGACTGTGCAAAATTAATTACATAGCTCCCTTTAATTCAATTAGTCAGTAATAGTAATTACGCCAGTTCCTGCCATACCACGATGAATTGTGCAGTAGTAATACATTGTGCCGAGTTCAAAGTCATCTGGTACAGTCCAAGTGACTTGGTTAGAGTCATCGCTGTAATCTACACCCTCACCCTCATATGCAGCGCCTCCTCCAAATCTGCCATCCGGTGTTGTGCTAAATCTAAACGGATGAGCTAATCCAAAATCCGACACGTCAAAGATGTATGTTTTACCACGTTGCAAAGTAACACTTGCGTGCATAACACCGTCGATATAATAATCCAGGGCAGTAGCTGTAACAATAAATGTTGTTGTTTCAGAACCAAAAGACTGATTATCATTAGCTGCTCCCTTAGTTTGTTCTAC
>JBELJV010000078.1:0-3129 GCA_042090165.1 Gammaproteobacteria bacterium | reverse complement strand
CTACTATAAATAAGATATAAATTAAATTTACATTTATGGCAGAATGCAAAGAGAACAACTAAAAATACTATTACTTCAAATTAGAGATGATCATAAGGTCAGAGCTGAAGAGCTTGAGAGCTTTGCTCGCTACAGCCAGGTTGATGCTAGTCAAATTGAGGTTTTAAATGTGTTTGACACTCCATCTTTTGATTTCTCTGTGCTAGAAGGCTACGATGCCTTGTATGTTGGGGGCGCTTCAGAGGCAAATGTACTAGAACCTAAAAAATACCCATTTGTTAATGATTGTATTTCATTAATAAAATTTGCTGGAGATACTGATATCCCAACGTTTGCATCTTGTTTTGGCTTTCAGCTTGCAGTCTTAGCTTTTGGTGGAGAAATATTAAGCAAAGATGAAGATTATGAGATGGGCAGCATACCAATAACACTTACCAATTTAGCAACTATTGACCCAGTCTTTAGCGGCACTCCAGATAAATTTCCTGCTTTATCAATCCACAGACAATATGCTTTGGAACTTCCTGCTGGTCTAGATTTATTAGCTTACACATCTGATTGTCTCCATAGTTTCAAGCTTAGAAATAAGCCGCTCTGGGCATTTCAATTCCATCCAGAAGTTGATAGGTCAACAGTCTTTCAAAGACTAGCCATCTACAAAGAAAAATATACTGAAAATGAGGCTCAATTTCAGGAAGTATTAGATTCTTTAGTGGAAACGCCAGAATCTCATAATCTCATGCTCAATTTTGTCAACAGAGTCCTTCTTTAATTCTGGTTGGCGTAATCAAGCGCTAAGTAAGTCATAGCTTTGACACCTTCATCAAGAGCAGAATCATCAACTAAAAAATATGGTGAGTGATTTCCAGCAGCCTCACTACTATCTCCAAAATTTGCAGCATCTAAGCCAACACCAGGTTTATTGACGCCTAACCAGAAATAAAGGCCTGGGATTTCTTGAGAGAAGTACGAAAAATCTTCTGCCCCTGTAACTGGTATATCTGATTTCATAAACTTGCCACTTGATGCTTCAATTAGTGATTGTTCCATTTTTTCTACAAGTTCATAGTTGTTAAAAGTTACAGGATAAAATCCTCCAACATCAAACTCTACACTTATCTCTGTTCCAGTGCCTGTAGCTACCCCTTTAGCAATTTGTCGTATCTCATCATAAATTTCTTTGCGAAGTTCTGGATCAAAAGTTCTGATTGTCCCCATCAACATGGCATCCTCTGGGATGATATTGTTTCTTGTGCCTGCTTCCACTAAACCAACAGAGACAACAGCTGGGTTGTTAATTATATTGATCCTTCTACTTACAACAGTATTTAAAGATTCAATTAATTGAGCAGTCGCCATTATTGGATCTATTCCAGACCAAGGGGTTGAGCCATGAGTTTGCACTCCTTTTACCTTGATTCTATATGCAGACGCTGCTGCCATTGCTGGGCCAGGCTTCACTAATAAAACTCCATTAGGAATATTGGTAACATGCAAACCAAAGATAACTTCAGGTTTGTATTTTTCAAAAATACCTTCCTGCAGCATCATCTTTGCCCCTCCACCTTCATCTTCGGGAGGGCCTTCTTCAGCTGGCTGAAAAATTAGCATTATGTTGCCTTTTAATTGTTCTTTATTTTTTGCAAGAAATTCAGCTGCGCCCATCAATATAGCAACATGAGCATCATGGCCACATGCATGCATAACTCCAACGTCATTTCCAAGGTATGTTGTTCTAACTTTAGAGGCAAAGGGTAAGCCAGTCTTTTCCTCAACCGGCAAAGCATCCATGTCTGCACGCAAAGCAACTGTCGGTCCAGGCTGTCCTCCTCTAATTAAACCAACTACTCCTGTGTATGCTATCCCTGTTTCAACCTCAATACCTAGGGCTGTGAGATGATCTGCTACTTTTTTGGATGTCCTAAACTCTCTATTCCCAAGCTCTGGATATTGATGAATATCATGCCGCCACTCAATAACTTTTGTCATCAAGCCGTCAAGTTCAGAATCTAATTTTATCTTTAAGTCTTCGGAGGCAAATATGTTAATTGCCAAAAATAAGGTAAAAATGATTTTTAATTTCATAGCTAAACTATAATACTGATTGTTATGAGTGAAAAGAAAAGCAAAGTATATTCTCCTTGTATTTCCGTGTGTCAATATGATCAAAACAATACTTGCTTTGGGTGCATGAGAAGCAAAGAGGAAAGAGTTAAATGGAAAGATGCCAATACTACCGATGAATGGAAATTAGAAAATCTGAATAATATTCAAGAAAGAATGCCAGAATACACACTTAAGTCCTGGAAAGAAGCTTACAAAAAAAAGATAACAAGATTAAATAAAAATGAATCAACTTAGACCATTCCACTTAGCTATTCCTGTAAATGATCTAGAACAAGCGCGTAAATTTTATGGCGAAAAATTACAGTTAGATGAAGGAAGGTCGAGCGATCACTGGATTGATTACAATTTTTTTGGTCATCAGCTCGTCGTGCATATTGGAGAGGTGCAAAAAGTTACTATCAATGAAGTTGACGACAAAGATGTTCCGGTTCCACACTTTGGGGTAATTCTTGAATGGGACATATTCGATGTATTGAGTCAGAGAATTGCAGCAGCTGATATTAAATTCATCATCGAACCATATCTTAGGTTTGAAGGTGAAGCTGGAGAACAAAAAACTATGTTCCTTAAAGACCCTTTTGGAAATGCTTTGGAATTTAAATCTTTCAAGAATGATTCTGAGATCTTCAAAAAATAGTTATCATGAAAAAATATCAACTATCTGACTATCATCAAAAAGCTCTGAATGATTATGGGCTCGATGACACTTGGCCAGATGGTGTATTGATCAATGCCAAGAAAATCAAAGATCAATTTTTAGATGATAAGCATCGGCTTGAAGATTTTCCTTTTGTAACAATTGATGGAGAAGATGCAAAAGATTTTGATGATGCAATTTTTTGTTCTCAGAATGATGATGGCTTTCATCTCAAAGTAGCTATTGCAGATGTCTCTTATTACGTAAAGCCAGATACACCAATTGATAAAGAAGCTTCCAAAAGAACCACTTCTGTCTATTTCATTAGAAAAGTTGTGCCTATGTTGCCTGAAAATTTATCTAAT
>JBELJV010000077.1:0-3158 GCA_042090165.1 Gammaproteobacteria bacterium | reverse complement strand
CAAAGCGTCATCATTGATTTAATAAAATCAATCAAAGATTCTGGTAAAACATTAATATTTTCTACACACCAGCTTGGAGAAGTTAGAGATATTGCTGATCAAATAGTGTGCATGAAGTCTGGAAAAAAAGTTTTTGATGGCACAACTCAAGATTTTCAAGCCTTAAACTCAAATAAGAACTTTAATGAAATATTTATGGAGTTAGTCAATGAGTAAGTGGCAAACATTATTAGTCAAAGAAATCGTTCATCTTTTTAGGGATACCAAAACGATAGTTCAGACTGTTGTTGTACCAACATTCATCACACCACTCTTAATTGGTGCAGTTATATGGTACATCTCATCAATTGCCGTTGATGAAGGCAAGAAGACTTATGACGTAGCTGTTTATGACCAAAACAACACAGAGCTTACTATTAATCTGCAAGAATCAGAGAGGTTGAACGTTTTACTAATGGATAGTATTGATCAAGTAATTGATGATGTAACCAACGATAATTCTGAAATTGGGATTTCATTAGGTTCTGATTTCACATCGCAATTAAAAAACAATCTTTCTGGGGAAATAACTATTTATTCAAAAAACCTAGATAACTTTTCTCAGGCACAAGGCATAGTAAGTGATATTATTGACGAGTATGATGATCAGATTAGAAATGAACGTCTCAATAATTTAAATGTTGATGAAAATTTTATAAATCCAATCACTGTTTTAGATGAAGATTTAACATCTAATGAAGAGTTTGCAGGCAGTATTATCGGTGGCATATTGGCCTTCTTATTTATCGTTTACATCATGTCTGGTTCAATGTATCCAGCTATAGATTTAGGTGCTGGAGAAAAAGAAAGAGGGACCATGGAAACACTGATATCAACCAACATTTCATCAGTGGATATTATTATAGGAAAGATGTTTTCTGTAACATCCTCTGCTGTGCTTACAGCAATATTCTCGTTACTGGGTTTTGCAGTACCACTTATAGTCATTTTCTTATTTTATGGCGACTCTATTCCAGAAAATGCATTTGAAATAATCTCAGCTATTGTTAATCCTGTAGCCATTGTTGCTATGTTTGGCCTGCTAATACCGCTCAGTATATTTATGGGTGCATTTATGCTTGCAATTTCTATTTATTCTAAGAATCCGAAAGAAGCTTCTTTATTGCTTGGTAACGCAGTGATTATTTTCTTTATTCCTGCTTATGTGCCCTTAATTAATCCTGGAATTGAGCTAGATTTAGTTGGGTCTCTTATTCCTTGTTACTCATTTGCTTTACACACCAATGCTCTAATAGCTGGTAACACAGATTGGTTTCTATATGGAGCAACTTTAATTTCTAATATTATTTACTGTTCAATAGCTATATACGTGACGTATATAATGTTTGATGATGAGAAAATAATTTTTAGAAATTAATATGCAGGTAGTTGATACTCCAATTTCACCATTTTTACAAAATGCACCAATCATTTTTTGTGAGGATACAAAAGAGGCAATTTTTGTAGATCCAGGCGATGATCTTCATAAATTAAAATCTGTTATAGATGAATTAATGCTTATGCCTCAATATATTGTTCTTACACACGGACACATTGATCATGCTGGTGCCACCAAAGCTCTTTCTAAGGATTTAAGCCTTGATATTATTGGGCCACATTCTGAAGACCAGTTTCTATTGGATGCTCTTGAATTACAAGGACAGATGTATGGTATCCCAGCACAGAATTTTCTCCCACATAAGTGGTTAAATCATGGCGAAATATTGAATGTTGGAAATTTAGAGATAGAGGTTAAACATTGCCCTGGCCACACTCCTGGCCACATCATTTTAATTAACCACAAGCATAAATTTGTGGTTGCTGGTGATGTAATATTTAAAAATTCTGTCGGAAGAAGTGATTTACCAAGAGGCAACCATAACGATCTTATTAGCTCAATTAACAAACATATAATGTCCCTACCAGATGACTATGTCATACATAGTGGCCATGGCCCAACAACAACAGTAGGCTCTGAAAGAAAAACCAATCCTTTTTTACAATGATTTCAGTTAAATCAAAAGCTTTAATGACTAAAGTTCTAAAGTTAGCTGAAGGTAATCTTGCAAATAACAAAATACCCATTGCAGCTCTGGTTGCGTCAAAAAATGGTAATGATGTCATCTGTGAGGCTGTAAATAATGATGGTCCTTTAGAACATGCTGAACTTATAGCATTATCAGAAGCAATGCGTTTATTGAATAAAAAACGTCTCAATGACTATGTTCTGTTTACAAATCTAGAACCATGTCCAATGTGTGCTTATGCCATATCAAAATGCAACATAGATACTCTTTATTTCGGAGCTGAAGATGTAAAAGGTGGTGGAGTTATTAATGGGGCAAGAATTACTTTCAGTGAAAACATGTTCAAACCAAACATCATTTCTGGCTTGTATGAAGAAGAATCAACTAAATTGCTTAAATCTTTCTTTAAAGCTAAGAGATAGATTGATTAACAGCTATAATTGCTTGTATGTCATCTTTTGATCTAATTCTAAAAAACGGAACTGTATTCACACCTGAAGCAACTGAAATTAGTGATATTGCTGTAAAAGATGGAAAAATTGTTGATATTGGTACATTTAATAACGCTGAAGAGATTATTGATTGTACAAACCTGTATGTTTTTCCTGGATTGATAGACACACAATGTCACTTTAGAGAACCAGGTGGCGAACACAAAGAAACATTAGAAACTGGCACTTTATCTGCAGCTCTCGGAGGGGTTACAGGTATATTTGAAATGCCTAACACCAATCCATTAACGATTACCCCTGAGGCTATGGAATTCAAGCTTAAGAAAGCACATGAAACCTCCTATGTTGACTTTGCATTTTATTTTGGCGGAACCGCTGAATATGCAGAACATTTATCAGAATGGGAAAATATAGATGGAGTTTGTGGCATTAAGATTTTTATGGGTGCAAGTAATGGAGATCTCTTATCAGCAACAGATGAAGAAATTGATGCCATTGTAGCTAATGGAAAAAGAGTTATAGCAGTTCATGCCGAGGATGAAGCAATCATGAATGAAAATAAAGTCACTATTTTAGGTGATAGTAATGACGTTGCTATGCATTACAAATGGAGAAGCGAAGAAAGCTGTTTAAATGCAAC
>JBELJV010000076.1:0-3168 GCA_042090165.1 Gammaproteobacteria bacterium | reverse complement strand
TTCTGTCTATTTCATTAGAAAAGTTGTGCCTATGTTGCCTGAAAATTTATCTAATATTTTATGCTCGTTACAGCCTCAAAAAAGGAGAAGAGCGCTATGCGTGGAGATTAACTTTGATAAGCAAGGGATTATTAAGGACTATAAATTTGACAGAGGTATCATTAAGTCAGCAGCTCGACTTACTTATAATCAGGTTGAGGGGTATATGAACAACAGCTCTGTACCTGATGATCGTATTAAAGAATCACTTCGAGCATCCTTCATTCTTTTTAACCAACTTCTAACACAGCGCACTCAACGAGGTGCCCTAGATTTCAAAATTGTAGAACCAACAATAAAAATTGATAAAGATGAAAATGTAATTGATGTCGTTGATCGTTCTCGTCTTACTTCTCATAAACTAATTGAGGAGTTCATGTTAGCTGCAAATATAGTTGCGGCTGATTTTCTTGAAAAAAACTGCAAAAACGGAATATTTCGAGTTCACGGCAATCCTGAATCTGTAAAAATAGATCGACTTTCACAAACACTTAAAAGACGCTCAATTAACTGGCAAGGAGATATTGAAGATATTCAAAATCTTCCCTTTTTCTTGGAAAAAATACAAAACAGAAAGGATGCTTCCATTCTGAACATCTTAATTCTTCAAGCAATGCAAAGAGCAGAATATACTACAGAAAATATTGGTCATTTTGGTCTTAAATATAAGAAATACACGCACTTCACTTCACCTATCAGACGGTATCCCGATCTTTTGGTTCATCGATTAATCATTGCCACATTAAGCAATGAGGGTGTTGAAGATCAAGAACTACAAGGAATGCTTGAATACTGCTCTGCTCAAGAAAAATCTGCAGAGTTTGCCTCAAAGCAAGTCATACAAAATCTGCTCTGTGAATATGCTGCAAACTTTAAAGGCAAAAGTTTTAAAGGCTTCATTACTGGTGTAAAAGATTTTGGTTTATTTGTTGATGTTCCAAAACTTTTCACAAGTGGCTTGCTGCATGTGAATGATTTACCAAATGATTACTACAGATACAATGCGAGAAATTACTCTTTGGAAGGTAAGCGACGAGGAAATAAATTCTCACTTGGGGATGAAATTAACATATACATTGGCGATGTAAGAGAATTAGAGGGGAAGATTTCACTTTGTTACTAAAATGAATCTTGAAATAAAAAACCTCCAATGCATAACAACATTGCTAGCCGATTATGCAGATAAGGTCGTTTCCATTAATGAGGGTTCAAGCTCTAACAAAAGGATTGAGTCTCTGATTGCATTAGCAAAAAAGAATGGGATCAAAACTATTTCATCAAAGGGTGATTTTAGTGCAATTTGCAAACAACCTGTTATTCAAGATATCAAAGACAAAGGCGTAGATTTTGGAGTGGTTGTTTTGGTTTTAGATGAAGTACAAGACACAAGAAATCTTGGTTCATGCTTGAGATCCGCATCATTTTTTGGAGTTGATTCCGTTATTATCCCAAAGAATAATTCTGCTGACTTCTTCAACACTGCTGCTATAGAAACCTCAACGGGTGGGATTTATGATTTAAAGCTTTTTAAAGCAACAAACATCAATGTGGTTATTGAGCATCTAAAACAAGATGGTTTTTGGGTGAGTGGATTTTCTGAACATGCAGAAGTATCACTTGAAGCAACTAGCTTTGAGGGCAAGAATGCTCTAATGCTTGGAAACGAAGAGAAGGGTCTCAGAAAATTAGTTGAGAAGAATTGTGATCAGTTGTTGAAAATTTCTAAGCATGGACAAATATCATCACTGAATGTTGCTGTTGCCACAGCTATAGCTCTTTTTGAACTAAACAAGAAACTTCGATATAAAAATTAACATTATTAAATTAAAATAACACTTTATGCTTGCGCAAAGAACAATTAGGAATAAAACATCTGCCACTGGCGTCGGTCTTCACACCGGAAAAAAAGGAAAACTAACCTTGCATCCTGCTGATCCAAATACTGGAATAATTTTCAGACGTATTGATGGTGATAAAGTAATTGAAATGCCAGCTCAAGCTAACATGGTTGGAAACACTACTTTGGCTACGACATTGGAAAAAGATGGTTATGAAATCTCAACAATAGAACATTTAATGTCTGCCCTTGCAGGGCTAGGTGTTGATAATTGTATTATCGATTGTGATGGTCCTGAAATTCCAATTATGGAGGGCAGTTCAACTCGTTTTGTATTCTTAGTACAAGCTGCAGGAATTGTGGAGCAAAATGCAGTTAAGAAATTTATATATGTTACAAAATCAGTGCAAGTTCAAAGAGATGATGCGGTTGCTAAAATAAAACCTTATGCGGGCTTCAGAGTCTCATTTGGTATTGAGTTTGACCATCCTGTCTATCAGAAATATCCTCAAACAGCCGCAATAGATTTTTCCCAAACCTCTTACATAAGACAAGTAAGTCGAGCAAGAACATTTGGCCTTTATAAGGAGCTTGAGATATTAAAAGCTAATAACAGAGCATTAGGAGCAAGTCTTGATAATGCAATTGGAGTTGGAGACGAGGATATTTTAAACGAAGGTGGTCTAAGATTTGCAGATGAGTTTGTAAAACATAAAATGCTAGATGCTATTGGTGACCTTTATCTACTTGGGCATAATCTTATTGGTGAGTATTATGGCTTTAAGTCAGGGCATGAGCTAAACAATCAGCTCTTAAGAAAGATTGAAAGTGAAAATGCCTTTAAAATTATCGAGATTGATGAAATTAAAGATGCTCCGATCAACTACTTAAAGCCTATATCTGAAGAAGTAGCATAATGTTAGATCTATTAGGCAAGATATTTAAATCTTCTAATCAACGACGCGTTGACACATATCAAAAAATAATCAATAAAATAAACGCACATGAAGAAAAGTCTTCATATATGTCAGAGGATGATTTTAAAAATCTTCCTATATCCGAAAATCCATCTGAAGAAGAAATTGTTAAAGTCTTTGCAGCTGTAAGAGAAGCATCCAAAAGAACTATTGGTCTGCGACATTTTGACTGTCAATTAATTGGTGGTCTAGTGCTCAATGGCGGCAATATCGCAGAGATGAAAACAGGAGAAGGAAAAACACTAGTTGCGACACTCCCAGCAATCCTTAATGCACTGTCCGGTAAAAAAACATTTGTAATTACTGTTAATGATT
>JBELJV010000012.1:0-17710 GCA_042090165.1 Gammaproteobacteria bacterium | reverse complement strand
TGACAGATGAAATAGGTGAAAGCCAAACCCTAGAATCTTTTGCAGCTGACAAAGAAAATGACGTTCTGGCGAATACTTTGGTAAGAAAGATTGAGAAAGAATTTCTAAGAGAAAAATTCTGGAGTTATGACTATGATTTGCCAGCAAATAGTGGTGGACAACTTCCTTTCAAGCTTGATCCAACTCAATATTATGCCTCTAGACAACACCCAAAAGCACTAGGCATGGCTGTGATGGGGATTGCTGATGCATTTAGTGATTGTGGTTTTGATGTAAAAGCTGCCATAGATGATTATGGAAGAGATAAATCAGGTTGTTTTGCAGGATGTGCAGTTATGAATATGGATAAATTCTCAGGAGAAGGACTGATGTCAGCTCACCCTCTAGGAAAACGTGCCTCTTCAAAAAATATCTCCTTTACTCTTCCAGAAATGACAGCTGACTTTATTAATGCTTATGTAACAGGAAGCCTTGGAATCTCTGGACATTTTATTGGAGCTTGTGCAACTTCTCAGTACAACATGAACGCAGGCGTTGAATTAATAAAAAGTGGCAAGAGTGAGTTAGTGATTGTTGGGGCATCAGAAGCAATAATTATGCCTTCAGCCTTTATAGGGTTTGATGCTATGGGGGCCATGACAACAGATAAAAGACTTAAAGATTTACAAGCTTTGCTTGGGGAAGGTGAAGAGCTTGATTACACAAAATACTGTCGCCCTTTTGGAGACAATATGGGCTTAGTCGTTGGAGAATCCTCTGGTTTTGCAATATTGATGAGTGATAGATTGGCGCTAGAAGTCGGCGCAAATATCAGAGGATGCATTTTAAATGTGAATATAAATGCAGATGGTAATAAAAAATCTATTTCTGGGCCTGGTGCGGGAAATTATTTTTCAGTAGGTAAAACATTCATGGATATTGAAGAGGTATTTGGTGATAAAGTATTAAAAAAGAACTCTGCTTTTATTGCTCATGGAACAGGAACACCACTTAACAGAATTACTGAGTCGCATATTGTTTCAACATTTGCAAAAGAATTTGGCATTGAGTCACTTCCAGTTACCTCTCTCAAGTCAAAACTGGGTCATACAATGGGAAGTGCAGGAATGGATCAATTATGGGGTGCTCTCGGCGCAATGGAAACTAATAATTTCTCAGGAATATGCACAATACCAAAAATAGCAGATGATGTTTTTAAAGATAATTTAGATTTTTTCTTGGAAAATAGGGCATTTGATAATCAGAAGGATGCTGTAATTATTAATTCCAAGGGTTTTGGGGGGAATAATGCTACAACTTCGATTATTTCAGAGAATCTAACGATGTCATTGCTTGAACAAAGGTATAGCAAAAGCGACATCACAGAGTGGCAAAAGAAAAAAGAGCAAGTTCTAGACAACAGAGAGGAAGAACGTCAAAAAGCAATTAATAGCAGCATTGCACCAATCTATGAGTTTGATAAAGATGTGCTCGATTTAGCTGACCTTGAAGTTACAAAGAAAGGCATTAAAACATCAACTGGCTTTGATTATGGTCTGGACTCAGACCTCAAGGGAAAAGATTTTACTTAAGTTTAAAATTACTATCCGACTCTATTTCTCTAGCATTAAAAATACCCTTATCTTCCGTTAAAGATTTCGGTCCCTCGTATATCGACATTAGATAATCTAATAACTTTAGTTCAATGCCTAAATCTTGTGCATTCTGATAAACAATCTTCGAAGTTGCAAAACCTTCAACAGTATCCCCTACTTTTATCAATGCTTCTTCAGGACAAAGACCATCAGCAAGATAAGTCCCAAACTTATAATTTCTTGAGTCTTTTGATAAAGCAGTTGAAAAGAAATCACCTACACCTGACAGACCAAGAAATGTTTCTGGATTTGCGCCTTTTGCTTTTCCGTAAACACTCATCTCAGCTAAACATCTTGTGAGCAACAAGCCAATAGTGTTTTCACCAACATTTTTTTGATGAAAATAACCAGATAAAATAGCGTAGATATTCTTCATTGCCCCCCCTAGCTCTACTCCATATCTATCTGAGCTTGAGAATGGTATAAAAAAATTAGTTTTTAAAGCATTGCTTAAGCAGTCAATGAAATCTCTATCATCACCAGCAATGACAGTGCCTGTCAGTTCTTTGTTATAAAGCTCTTTGGATAAATTTGGGCCACTTAATACCAATACGTCTTTTGAGCTAAGTGCATATTCATCAACAAGAACCTCTGTCATTAACTTTCCAGTGCTTTGATCAAACCCCTTGATGCAACTGACAAATTTTCCTTGTTTTGAATTATGCTGAATTTGATCAATTGTGCTTCTAAAATCTTTACTTGCAACAGTAAAAAGCAATGCATCACATGAGTTGAGATCTTCATGATTGTTTGTTGCAAAACAAATACCTCCATCAAATGAAACGCCTGATAAGCTTTTTTTATTTGTATTAATTGAATCAACTTCTTGTTTGCGACGAGAGAATATAACAACTTCATTGTTGTTTTCCATAGCAATGCTGGCAAGGACTAAGCCAAATTTTCCAGATCCAATTATTCCAATTTTCATTTTGAGGTGCAATTATACAGAGATATTCTCTTTCTGGGCAAAATATCTGATGATCTTAAGAATACACAATTCATTGAATCATTTTTTGGTAATTTATTGGAGTATGTAATATGCAATATGTTTTGTTTGATGGCTTCTCCCCTATTCCATAAATCATAATGAGTAAGTCTTCTGTTTTCATCTGCTTCAAGTCGCAACATTTTAGCCTCACCTAAAAAATAGGCAGCCGTTGAAAGTAGTTTGTAATCACTTGATGACAATAGATTATAAGTTTGGTCTTTAAATAAATACTCATATGTTTGATTCCACCCCCGCATTGTATGCATAGGATCCTTATCTGAAAATAATGAAGATATTTGTTTATTGGATAACAGAAATATTGGACTCAAAATAAAGAAACTTAATACAATTACAGATTTAGTCTTATTGTTTACTGCATATGCTAACAAAGGAAGCAAGGTAAGAAATAATGGAATTGTCCAATTTAGCTGAATTTTGCCTGAAAAGCTTTTGAGCAAAAAGAATGAAAACATTATTAGAAATGGAATTAATAAAAAACTGTTTTCTTTAGAAAAAAACTTTGCTCTTATATCTCTCATAAATAAAAACACTGCTGATGGTACTGTAAAGACCATAGTCATTAAAAGTATTTCGGGATTGTTGTTAGAAGTGCCAGAAACGAGGTGCTCCATTTCATGAGACAAAGTTAGCCAATCATTTTCAATATTCCAAATAACAATGGGTGATGCAATCAAGATAGCAAAGAGTGCCGAGGAATATAAATGAATTGAGCAAAAATATTTCCTGTACTCTGTAAATAGAAAATAAATCAATATGCTTATTGGCAAAAGAGCCATGGAAAGTTTTGTTAGCAATCCTAGACCTGTTGCGAGAGCAATAAAATAAAACCATCTTACGTCTTTATTCAATGTAAATTTTATGTAGCCAAAAAGTGCTAGCGACCAAAAGAAAAATAAATATATATCAGTAGAAGCGACTCCCCCCAAGAAAAAAACTGCTGGTGAGAGGCCTGTAATTATTAAAGCAGTTGCGCCAATGTTTTTATCTTTGTTTAATGCAAGTGATGAGCAGCTGATGAAAATGATAGTGCCTATATATGCAAGCAATGAAAAAAACTTTAAACCTAAATAGGATTTGCCAAATATTGAGTTTGAGAATGAGATTATTGAAGCAACGAAAGGTCCTTTTGTAAGATAGCTAAGGGATAGGTTTTGCGACCATACCCAATATTGAGCTTCTTCATAGTGATACTCAATGCCGTTAATTAAATCATAGGCAATTCGAAAACTAATTAAAGACAAAAAAAATATTATAACTAAAACAGAACTATTCTTTATCATTAGAATCCCATCTAATGAAATAAGGTTTTTCCTTGCTTGAGGCAAAATAAGTCCTGCTTAAGATTTCTCCTATAACACCAAGACTTATAAACTGAACGCCGACAACCACAAGCAGTGTTCCAGCAACCAATAACGGCCTATCTCCAATATCTAAACCATAAATTATTTTCAATGAAGCTAAATAAAACAATATTACAGAACCAATTATTAATAAAAAGATTCCTATTAATCCAAAAAAGTGTCCTGGCTTGCTAAAGAACTTCATAAAGAAAAATACAGAAATTAAATCAACAAAAACTCTGTAAGTTCTTGAGATACCATACTTTGAAATACCGGCTACTCTTGGATGATGAGCCACCACGACCTCTTCTATTTTCGATGAAGGAATTTTGGTAGCCATCCAGGCTGGGATAAACCTGTGCATTTCACCATAAAGTTTTATCTCTTTTAAGATTTCTGCGTTGTAAGCTTTAAGACTGCAACCATAATCATTTAATTTAACGCCTGTGATACTTCCTATAAGATAATTGGCTATCATGGATGGAAAATTTCTAAGAAAAAAATTGTCTTTTCTATCTTTTCTCCACCCTACTACTAAGTCTAAATTTTCATTTTTTAATTTATTGACCAGTAAGGGAATATCTTTTGGATCATTTTGCAAATCACTATCTAAAGTGACTATTACACTGCCCTTTGCATGATCAAAGCCTGCTTGCATGGCTGGTGTTTGACCAAAGTTTTTAGAAAGCAGCAAAACTCTTAAATTATGATGATCTTTTGCTAATGACCTAAGAAGAGCTCTGCTAGTGTCAGTGCTACCATCATCAACAAGTATTAGCTCCCAGTTGCAACTTTGTGATGACATTGTTCTGTAGACTGCATTTACAAAATTAATAATATTATCTTCTTCGTTGTAGATTGGTGAAATTATTGAGATGTCTGTCTTTGATTCCATGCTTTAAATATTAAATAAAAGGCTATACCCAGGAGCACTCCTATCAGCCCTCCTATTATAACTTGGCTCAACGAATGCTTTCCAAGATATATTCGAGAAATACCTACGAAAAAAGAAACTACAAGAAAAAATACGCCGATAAATTTATCCTTTAAAACTAAAATAACAAGTGAGGAAAATAAAAAGTAATTCAAAGTGTGATTTGAAGGCATCCCAGTTAGTGGCGTGCCGCAGGCAGTAGATATTATGTCTAGAGAAATTAATAATTCACCATACTCATAACATGGTCTTGGCTCTGCAAAAAATTTTTTTAAATTGTTTCCTACCATATCACCAACGCCGGTTGCTAGTGAAATATAAAGAAAAGTTTTTAGTTTTTTTATTTTAATCATGTATATCGCAAATAGAATTAACAGAACAAGAGAGAAATACTTCGAAGACATTAAAACAAAAAAACCTTCTAGGCTATCAAATTTATTGACCCAAACCATAAAGTCAATTTCAAATTTTTTCATCATATGCATATTTAAAAATATTTGGAGACATCGAAAAATAAAATATTAATCCAGGCTACGACAACCACTAAATAAGATAAATATTGTAAAACCTCTGTCTTAGCAATATGGTTGTAAAAAAATTTGAATTCAACAAAGAATCTAAATAATAAGGCAATCCCCAAAGAAGCCAAAATATCAGAAAACCAATGTGCGCCAACTATAACTCTTGAAATAGCTACAAGGCTTGCCAAAGCTATCAGTGATCCATGTAAAAAAAATTTATGCTGATACCCCTTTTTAACCGCAAGACCTAACCAAATAAAAACAACTACAAATATAGTGGCTGCATGACCACTTGGAAATGAACCATAATTAAATACAGGTTCAAGGTATTCAATACTTTCAAATCTATAAAAACCAGGTCTTTGAAAAGCAAATATTTCTCGTTTTAAAATACCATTGATTATTCCCAGGTAGATTGTTGGAAATATCAATGCTGAAAGTGGCACAAAATTTAAAGCTTTGAATCGATATGAAGCATATGACAGTGCAGGTATGACGAAAGCTGCAACAATATAACCGTTACCTATCTCAGTAAAATATTTAAAAAATTCTTCGTTATAAAAATTACTGTTAAAAAAATGTAGTAAAAAATAATCGTACTCCGGCAGATGATGGAGAATCATACCCACTACAAATGAAAAGATTGCAAGAAAAAAATATTTTTGTTTACTCATATTTGATTTTAAAAATAAAATAGTTTCCACTACGCATCATTACCTCGTAATCGAAATCAAAAAAGCTTTCCTTATCAATCCTCGAAAGGATTAAATGATTTTCCTTTAAACCACGATGCGATTTTTGTTGGGCATAAAATGCATAGCTTGGCTTATTCACTTTGTACATTGAAACCATATTTGCTTCTTTTTTAGCAAATAATCCAAGGTTTTTTATATCTTGCTGAGTGGCAGTTTGAGCAAAAGGCAATAACCAAAATGTCAGCGCTACAACCATTGCTAAAGCCGACATCTTTTTTACCTGTATGCCATTTGATCTATACAGGAAATTGATAATTAAAAGCACCGCGAACATGCCTATAAACAATTTGTATGAAATGCTGACTACGAGACTTTCTATAGCGTCTACAGATAGTTCAAATGTTTGAGTTACCTCAAGCATATAAGAAAGATAAAAAGGAATAGCCAACACAGCCCCCCAAATAAATAAATGAAAAAGTAATGCGAATAAGGAAAATGCTAAAGTCTCATTTTTTCTAAAGTTTTTTTCTACAAAATAGGCAATTGGTGCAAGACCATAAACTAGATAATGTGGTAATTTTGTAGATGAGAATGAGAAAAAAATAAATACCACAAAAAACCACATCATTAGAAATAACTCAAAACTATTTGCTCTGGGCCTTAATGCAAGCATGCCCTTTATAAAATCAGGAAAAAAAGGCAGTGTGATCAAAGGCAAAACTACTAAGTAATAAAAAATTGATCCGCTATGGTTTTCAAACGGGTTCGAAAATCTACCAAATGATTGCCCAAATAACATGTAAATGACAGCTTCACTACTCGTTTGCGTATATAAATAAACAAACCACGGTGAAACTATGATTATGAATATAGCCCAGGCTTTTAGATTTAAGACAGCTAAGAAGAATAAATTAAGTTTTCTGCATAAGAGACAATAAAAAAGAAAAACCAAACCACATATTGCAACAATGGCAAGCCCTTTCGTTAGAAATCCTAGCGCTATCCATACTGCTGCAAAGTTAAGGAACTTATTTTTTTTCTGTTCTTCAAATTTATACAAATTGATTAATGCCAATGTAATAAATAAATTTAAAAAAGCATCAGCGGTGGCAGCGAATGATATTATAAAAATTCCTGGAAGGGTAAAAAAGTTAATTAGAATATCTGACCTTGATAGACGAGTATCGTTTTCTTTGACAAAAGTGGCAAAACTATAGCCCCAGATAAGTGCAGCAATTAATGATGGTGCCCTTAACGAGTATTCTGAAAAACCAAAGTTTGATAAAAAAAGTGCTTGTATCCAATAACTAAGGATAGGCTTTTCAAGACGAAGCTCTTCCCCAATATAGGGGATAAGATATTGGCTATCTATTACCATCTGAAGAGATGTAGCTGCGAATGCACCCTCATCGTAATCAAATATCCCCAAAAACAAAACAGACACAATACAAGTGAAAAGAATGACGAGATTTGCTAGTCTGGAGGTAACTATAATTTTTTGGATCTTCTGCATCTCTCGCTACAGTAAATCACATTTTCCCAATCCTTTCTCCATTTTTTACGCCATGTAAATGGCTTGTTGCAGACTGGACACATTTTTGTTTCTAAATGATCTTTTTTCAAACTGAAATAAACTTTTCAATCAGATAATATAGCGAGACAAATGAGGTTGAGGCAAATATTGCCACACTCAAACCATGAATAATTTTAAAGAATGCGCTTTCAGTATCTAGCTTTGTATTATCTATTATTAGACCCAAAATAAGGTTGATGAAATTTAATCCAAGCAGGACTAATATTGCTAAATTTTTTGTGTCAGCCCAAATTAACTCATATTCAGATAATTTAAAAAAATAAACTATTAAGAGATATGAAAACAACATTAAGACAATAAACAAATGAAATCTAAAGAAAAAGGACTTTAGAAAAAATCTTAATGCGTCACTATCTAAGCTTGCTCGAGCAGCAGGACTGACCACTAAAGGCGTGATCCAAATTCCGCCGACAATCGCAGCCAGAATGGTCTGTAGAGCTATATCAGCAAACATAATACTAAGTGGCGATCCGGAAGGGACTCGAACCCTCGACCTCCTGCGTGACAGGCAGGCATTCTAACCAAACTGAACTACCGGACCGCGAAGTGTAGATTTTGGTACAAATGTCAAATTAATACAACTTTTTTGGGTGTAAATAAAGTTGAAATTTCATGGGGAGCAATTAAAATGGTGTCTTACTATTTGTAAATTAATTTTAAATAGGGGAGAAAATTATGGAATATGTTCTCGACACTAACGATTACGTTGGAGTGTCCTTTTGGATTGCTACTGCAGTAATGGCCGCTGGTGCTTTATTCTTTTTTATGGAAAGAAGTACTGTTAAGCCTGCATGGCAAACATCTCTAACTGTCGCAGCACTCGTATGTTTTGTTGCCTTTTGGCACTATTTGTATATGAGAGACGTTTGGGTAGTAACAGGTGAATCACCAACAGTGTATAGATACATTGACTGGTTGATAACTGTTCCTATGCAAATTGTAGAATTTTATTTAATACTAACTGCAGTGGTTGCAGTAAGCCTTTCAGTATTCTGGAACTTGCTTGTTGCTTCACTAGTAATGTTAATTTTTGGTTATCTTGGTGAAACAGGGTTAATGGATGCTACTGTAGCATTCGTCCCATCAATGCTAGGTTGGATATATATTATCTGGTACGTATTCGCTGGTGAAGCCGCAAAAATTAAAGATGCAGCTGGTAACGAAGCATTAAGTTTTGCTTTTAATGGAATTAAATGGATTGTAACAATTGGTTGGTCAATCTACCCAATTGGTTACGCACTTGGTTATCTAGGTGGTGGGGTCGATATGGACTCACTAAACATCATCTATAACCTCGCAGACTTAGTTAACAAATTCTTATTCGGACTTGTTATTTGGTATGCAGCCATGATGGATTCCGGAGTTAAAAAAGGAAGCTAAGCTTTACTTTTAATTCTTAAAAAAGCCCGCACTAGCGGGCTTTTTTTTATTCTGTTTTTTCGTATAACGATCGATCAAGTTCAAAAAGATATGCTGTATGCATAAGGGTTGTAATTAACTTATCATCTTGATTAAAAATTTCACCTTTGACTGTTGCTATGGTTTTACCCTTTTTCATAATTGTGGCTTTTGCAATTACCTGACCTTGCTTTTGAGCTCTATGATGAAGTGTATGCAAGTCAGTGGAGGCGGGATAAAGTTTACCTTTTGCTTCCATGATTAAAAGTAATGAAGTTATATCATCAAGCATGGATGTCATCATGCCACCCTGCACAGTTCCATTTGGGTTTAAACATGCCTCTGTAAAATTACCTTCAAGGGCAAGCATGCCAGGTTCGTAATGCTTGTATTTGAATTGGAAAATTTTTCCTGTTCCCCCATGTTCACGGTGGAAATCAATATATTGTTGAACTTCTTTTTGCGTCATAAAATTATTGGTGCGAGTTGTAGGATTCGAACCTACGACCCCCTGCTTGTAAGGCAGGTGCTCTAACCAACTGAGCTAAACTCGCAGAGGTGAATAGAATATAATAAATTAATATGGAAGACTACTCCAATCAAACACAAAGAGAAATACTGACAGTCTCTGAAATTAATCAGACAGCAAATGATTTTTTAAATGAAGCATTCCCGCCTCTGTGGGTCGTTGGAGAAATTTCAAACTTTAGAGAGTATGGCACTTCCGGTCATTGGTACTTTTCTATTAAAGATTCAGAGTCGGTTCTTAGTTGCACTATGTTTAGATTGCAAAACAATGCTCTTAGATTCGAACCAAAAGAAGGTGATCAAGTAATCCTTCAAGGCAAACTTTCCATATATAAGAAATCTGGACGTTATCAAATGATAGCCAGCAAGATGGAGCTAGCCGGTTTTGGCGAACTCATGCGTAAATACGAGCTCCTAAAAAATAAGCTGAACGAAGAAGGCCTTTATCAAAAAAAATTAGCCGACCAAATTCCTGAAATTTCAAACAGGGTTGCGGTTGTCACATCTGCACATGGTGCTGCAGTCAAAGATGTAGTGGCTACAATTCAACGACGTGCACCTCATGTGGAGGTAATTATTGTGCCTTCAAAAGTTCAAGGTGATGGATCAGCAGAATCCATATTAAGTTCGCTTAAACAAATCAACGATTATCATACTAAAGCTTCTGTTGATGCAGTGATACTTTGTCGAGGAGGAGGATCGATTGAAGACCTGTGGAGCTTTAATGATGAAACACTTTGTCGTTACATTTCAGACTACCCAATCCCCATCATTAGTGGTGTTGGACATGAAACAGATTTTACACTGTGTGATTTTGTAGCAAATACTCGAGCTGCTACTCCAACAGCAGCTGCTGAATTAGTAACAGAAGGTGCAAGCAAGCTAAGTGATTATTTCTCGTATTTGCAAGATTCATTACTACGAGAAACAAAACAAGCAATAGACAAGAATAAAGAGAAACTCTTAACTTTTAAACGTTTATTAAGGTCACCAAAACAAAGATTAGAAGAACAGTACCTAAAACTTGATTCTATCTTCGAAAAGCTTGTTACTAGTCAGAAAAATAATTTAATCAAGAAGCAAACCTCACTTAAACTTACTGCCCTAGCCTTACAGGCAGAGTCACCTGCAACAAAAATAATCGCTGAAAGCCACTCACTTAATAAACTAAAAGAGTCATTACTAAATGGAACAAATAATATTATTTTTAACCAGAAATCTAATTTTGAGATTCTGAAAGAAAAGTTACAAACTCTAAACCCTAACCAGATCTTGAATAGAGGTTATTCAATCACTTTTGATAGTTCTGGCAATGTTATTACTGACTCCAATAGTGTTGCAGATGGTGAGCTGATTGAGACAAAAGTACAGAAAGGCAGTATTAAATCGCGTGTTATTGACTAAGCCCAAGTTCGGCTATCAAAGAATCGTATGTTTGGGGCTTTATTAGTTCTTTTGTAATTTGCCCATTCTCAATAATGTATGTTGTTGGAACATGGTCAGGAATATCCATTCCCCATATTTCGCGTGGGTCTGTCTTTAGGTTCTGAAATTGCACATCAAATTTGGTTAATGAACTCATTACATCTTCATCAGATATGAGGTCAAACTGATCAAAATGAAATCCTAAAACAGTAACGCCTTCAAGCTCATTCAATTTATTAAAATAAGGAAACTCTTTTATACAGGGTGGACACCAGTCTGCCCAAACATTTAATACAACAATCTCATTGTCATAGTTAATTGAAAATTCTTTACCACCTTGAGTAAATTCAAGATCCCCCTGCTTGCAACCAGCAAGGATTAGTAAAAAAAGAATTCTCAAGAAATTTTTCATAGATTTATAAATATGGCCAAACTCTAGAATTATAAGCAATTATTATCTTTATTGTTTATGTAAAGTTTACTTTATATTTACTTGAACTTGTGTATTCTTCTCAATAAGGCCTTTTGATGTCTTTAAATTAATCACATTCTGCGATTAATGCGGTAATATTGAAGGTCTGTTTTAAATTATTTTTAAAGGTACAAATATGGCTAAGAAAAAAGTTGAAAAAAAAGAAGATAGTTTTGCTTCTAAATTAGGAAATTTTTTTAGTGCTGTCTGGCATTACATCAGAACAGGTAGAGATTATTTCTGGATTGGAGTGAGATTTACACTTGCAACAGGAATATTTTTATTTGTAGCGCTAACTGTAATTGGTAGTTTGATAAGCCCACTTTGGGAAGGATCTGACGAAATTGATCCTCAAGGTAAGGTAGTTGTGTTCAGCCCTTCAGGTGTTGTAGTTGACCAAGAACCAGTAAAGAGACCATCGGAGTGGTATGAGGATGCGCTTAATGATTCTTTGGGAGGTTTTGGTGCACAACCAGCCACTCCAAGATTATATGAATATCGCATGCTGATGAAATTCTTCGATGATTTCAAAAACGACGATCGTGTAACTGCAATGATATTTGATCCTACAGAATTAGGCATAAACCCTACGTACGCTTTACCACTTGCAAAAAAAATTAAAGAGGCTGTGGATTCTGGTAAAGAGATTATCGTTAGAGGCTTCTTTTTTAATGACACAACTTACATGATTGCGTCAGGTGCATCGGAAATTAGTTCCAAGAAAATTAGTTCATTTGCTATCGATGGTTTTGGGGGAGCAGCACCTTATTACAAAAACTTCTTTGAAAAGTTTTTAATTACTCCAAGGATTTTTACTGCAGGAGGTTGGAAAACAGGCCCAGAACAGTTCACAAGAAGTTCAATGAGTGAGGAAGAAAAAGAGAACAGGAAATTTATTTATAGATGGTGGGATAAATACAAGGAATTTGTCATGGAAAATAGGAATGTTGACCTTCAGTGGATTGCGGATGAGAGCTATTCAGACTTAATTTCTGGTGAAACAAAGTTTGCTAACTCCTCACTCGAATGGGGTCTTATTGATGTGATGGAAGAAACAGAAGATTTCGATAAAAGAATGATTGAGAGATATGGTGCTCGCGAAAATGATGAAGAGGAGCTTAATGCTGTTTACTTCAGAGATTATTTAGCATCATTTGAAGAAGAACTGCCAAGTGAATCAAAAAACATTGTAAGAGTTATAACAGCTGAAGGCACAGTAGGACAAGGTGATATTACTTATGGTTGGATGGGTTCAGCTGGAATCAAGAAAATGTTTCAAGATGCAGTGGAAGATGAAAATACAAAAGCTATTGTCCTAAGAGTAAATTCAGGCGGAGGTTTGGGTATTTCTGCTGATTATATGAGAATGGCAATTCAAAAAGCTAAAGATAAGGGCATACCTTTAGTTACTTCAATGGGCTTTGTTGCAGCATCTGCAGGATATTCAATATCTTCACCAGCAGAAAAAATTTTTGCTGAAGAAGATGCAATTGTAGGTTCAATAGGTGCTTATTCAATTGGTGTTTCATTTGAGAAAATATACGATTGGTTGGGAATTAATATTGACGGTTTTTCAACAACAAAATATGGTGCTTTCGATCAAACCGCTCAAGATTGGCCAGAAGATGTAGTCAACCTTTACCAAGCTGCCTTGGATGAGGGTTATGAGGAATTTGTAACAGAAGTATCAGAAGATAGGAACCTTCCAATGGAACAAGTTTTAGATCTTGCCCAAGGTAAGGTATATCTTAGTGATCAAGCTCTTGAGCTTGGTTTAGTAGATGAGATAGGGACTCTGGAAGACGCAATAACCTATGCTGCTGAAGATCTTGCTGAGCTTGAGGACTACCGAGTAATGTATGTAACACCTCCAATGCCAAGTGTAAATCCATTTGAATTTAAGCTTGAGTTTAGTCAATATCCACTAATCAACTTAATTGTGAATAACACTCTGAATCAAGAGAAAAAATCTATTCAGGCTATGTCCTATGACAATATTTACAAATATTGTCTTGAATGCAAATTCACAGATTAATCTTTTAAGAAAGAGGCAGCTGACATTTTTGTTGGCTGTTTTTTTTCTGAGTAGAGATACTTATCAAAATCAATAAGAGACTGCTTAATAGATAAAAAATCTCTTTTAATCTTCTTAGCAATTAAATCAAGCGCATCTGCATGGATATGTAAATCGAGCTTTGGAGCCAAAAAATTTAAGCAATCAAGAGTTTCATTTCCATCAAGACTTTTTAATGTAAAAAAGTTTATTTCTTTAAGCCTGGAGTAAAGATCAGGAAAAACCTGTAGCTCACTAACAGGAACACCTGAGGCAAATATAAGTGAAGTGCCAGAAGCTTTGGATGCATTAATGAGGTTAAATATTTGTATTTCTAAGCTTTGGTTAAGAGAATCTAAATTATCAAGACAAATTAAATCAAAATTTTCAAAATCTAAAAAATAATCTTTCTCCTCATTTAGTTTTGATAAATCAATGTAAATACTTTGAGAACTATTTGGAAAATCATTAAGAATTGAATTAAGCAGAAACGTTTTACCAGCTGCGTTCTCTCCGTAAATAAAAAGGTCGTTTTTATCGTTGCTCTGCATTAATGAATGAATTTCATCCTTGATGATTTCATTTGCTTTGGAAAAGAAGAAATTACTTAAACTAGCATCATAATCTCTTCCAAAATCTAGAAATAATTGTTTTTTGCTGGTTATATTCTTCATTTAGTTTCAATAGCTCCAGATCTAAGCATGAAGTTATGGGCTTTTTCCTCATCCAAATAGGTTTCGTACTCAAAAATAATGTATGAATTTTCAATTTGCTTAACCCTAAAATGTAATATATCCGTGCTTCTCGAAAATAAGTCTACAAGATTAGCAAACTCATCCTCTGACATGTCCAAATCAAAAGCAACGGTAAAGTAGTTTTTTTCTGATGCAATATTTGTTTTCTTCACTTCCGCTAAAACTTCATCAAGCAAAAGATTTTGGAACTCAAAACTGTTTTGTATAAATATTTTTGAAGTTTTAGGGAAATTAATACTCCAGTTGATAAGATCGAACCTATCAATGAGCATTAGTGTCCAGTCCCCCTGCGACATGTTTGATAGTTCTATGAGTAAATCATCTTTCTCATAGGATGTGGACGGAAATTCATTGATGAAATCAAACTCTATTGAAATATTTTGATTTAACTTCGATATCAGTTTTGAATTTATTAATTCATTTTGAAAATCAGAGTCTTCAATAATAAATAAATTTGAATTTTGAAAAAATGAGTCATTTACGCCAATGTAAACTTTCGTTTTCCCCTCAAAAGCCAAATAAGGAACGGACTTATCCTGAAAAAATTTCTCAATCGATGCTTTGCTAAATTTAAGCTCAATTAATCTCCGATCATTGAAGCGTTTAACTTGATAACCTATAAAATGTATTGATGGTTCAAGTATTAGTTCATTGCTGGCAAAGTACTCTTGATTTACACCATATTTTGTTAGTATTTTTGTTTCTGAGTTTTCTATGATCTCCTCAATTTTGTTAAGCTTGTTATAGCTTTCATAAAGCAAAAGGAAATTATCTGTTTCTTCAGCATAAGAATTAAAACTCAAAGATGTAAAAGAAAGTATAATTGCCAAATAATAAGCTATTTTTTTTATAAACATACCAAAGACCTATTATTTTATGACAAAAAATAAAAATAACTATAAAGACTCAGGTGTTGATATCGATCAAGGTCAAAAATTTGTTGAAGATATAAAAAAATTAACCTCCAAATCACAATATTCTTTCTCTCTTGGTGGTATTGGAGGTTTTTCTGGGTACATTGAAGCACCAAGCAAGTATGTCCATCCAGTTTATGCTTTAGCTTGTGATGGAGTAGGCACAAAAATGAGATTGGCACTTCAAACCAATAATTTAACAACTATTGGAATAGATTTAGTGGCAATGTGTGTCAACGATTTAATTGTTAGTGGTGCAAAACCACTAGCTTTCTTGGATTATTATGGCTGCTCCAACTTAGATCGCGAAAAAGCTAAGGAAATTGTGTCAGGAATTATTGATGGTTGTAATTTGGCCGGGTGTGAATTAGTTGGTGGGGAAACAGCTGAAATGCCTAATCACTACCAAGGTGATAATTTTGATCTTGTAGGATTTTCTTTAGGCATCAATGAAAAGGCTAACATTATTTCAGGTCATGAAATAAGTTCAGGTGATGTAATCCTAGCACTGCCCTCCTCTGGGTTTCACTCAAATGGCTTCTCACTTATTAATTCTGTAATAGCCAAACAAAATGTTGCAGATGATTTTTTAAAACTACTCCTGACTCCAACCCGAATTTATGTCAATGAAGTACTTGACCTTATCAATACATGCAAGGTGAAAGGAATGGCTCATATTACTGGGGGTGGCCTACATGAAAACCTCTCAAGACTAACTCCTAATTACACAATGTGTATTAATAGAGATTTGTGGGATATACCAACTATTTTTTCAACACTTCAAAAGCTCGGAAATATATCTTCTGATGAGATGTTAAATGTCTTTAATTGCGGAATTGGTTACTGCTTTGTATTCGATCGAGAAAATGCTGATAAAGCAATGAGTGAAAACACAGAATTATTTGAAATAGGTTATGTTGATACAAAATCTGATCAATCATTAATTTTTGTATGAAAATAGTTGTTTTCTTCTCAGGCACAGGGACAAATTTAAGATCTTTCCTAGAACAAGAGGACGATCTTAACTATGAAGTTGTCTCTACCTTTACAAATAATCCAAAAGCAAATGGTATTCAGATTGCTACCGAGTTCAATAAGCCATGCAAAATTATTGATCACCAAGATTATCTCGAGAGAGGAACGTTTGATCAGGAAATTTATAATTACCTTGAGAGGATTGATTTTGACTATATTGTACTCGCAGGATATATGAGAATTTTATCCTCATTTTTAGTTGAGGCATATGAAGGTCAAATTATAAATATACATCCTTCACTATTACCAAAATATCCAGGCCTTGATACCCACAAAAAAGCTTTAGCAGCTCATGACACCCATCACGGAACAACCATACATTTTGTTATCAATGAGCTTGATGCTGGACCAATCATTCGTCAAGAAAGTTTTCCAATTGAACCAAATGATAACTTAGAGAGTCTAATAAGTAAGGTAAAAGAAATAGAGAATAATATTTATCCAAAAACAGTTTCCGAATATTTGACATGAGAATACTAATAGCCCTGTTCGTTTCACTTTCAATAAACTCTTATGAATTTAAAAGTTATGAGGCAAAATTTCAATTTCAAGCTAGAGGTTTTAATTTTCCTCTCAACCGCTACTTCACAGTTGAGGGCAATGAGATAAACACCAGAGTCAAAATGAATATCTTTTTTTACACTTATTCTATTGATTCTGATTTTGCTATCGATGGAAACACTGTCATCTCAAAAAAAACGTCAGTTAAAGATCCTTTTAGAGATGAGCCGAAAAAGTTTTCTTTAGCATTTGATGGGGAAAACATTACTTCTAATGAGCTAGGTACAACTGCCGCAGAAACCGAGGTTCTTGAACAATTGGCTAGCGATGCACAGGTTAGACTTAATGCTGTCAACGGTGTCAATGAATTTAGTTTAAGTATTTTTGATAACACTAAGGGCAAAGTAATACAAAAAAATTACAAGCTCATTGGTGAGGAAGAAATATCTACACCATTTGGGCTAATTAATACCCTTGTTGTTGAGGCCACTGCTGATGAAGTTGGATCAATCATCTACTACATTGCGCCTGAATTTGATTACTTGATCATTCAAAGCGAAGCTATCTTAAAGAATGGCGAGAAAAGAATTTTAAGCTTAAAAGAAAGGCCTAAGTTTTTGGCAGAGTAACACCGGTCTGTCCCTGATACTTACCCCCACGATCCTTGTAACTTGTTTTACAAATATCATCTGACTCAAAAAATAACATTTGAGCAACCCCTTCATTTGCGTAGATTTTTGCAGGTAAATTAGTGGTGTTTGAGAACTCTAAAGTAACGTGGCCTTCCCACTCTGGCTCTAGCGGTGTGACATTAACAATTATTCCACAACGTGCATAAGTCGATTTGCCAAGGCAAAGAGTTAAAACTGATCTTGGGATCTTAAAATATTCAACAGTTCGTG
>JBELJV010000075.1:0-3242 GCA_042090165.1 Gammaproteobacteria bacterium | reverse complement strand
CCGCCATAATTTTCAATCATGATTCCAATAAATCTTTCAAATGAACCTAGAATTGCTCTATGTAGCAATACTGGTGTAGCTTTATTTCCATCTTCGTTTATGAAGGTAGATTCTAATCTCTCTGGCAAATTAAAGTCCAATTGCAAGGTACCGCATTGCCAATCTCGCCCAATTGCATCTGTTAATACAAAGTCTAATTTTGGGCCGTAAAATGCACCATCGCCCTCATCAATCTGATATTCGTAGCTCAGTTTTTTGATAGCATCTTCAAGAGCTTTTTCTGCATGGTCCCATGTTTCATCAGATCCGACTCTATTTTCTGGTCTGGTTGATAATTTAATTTCAAATGTATCAAAACCAAGATCTTTATAAATGTTTGATAAAAGTTCTATGAATAATTTTGTTTCATTCTCAATCTGTTTTTCTGTGCAAAATATATGACCATCATCTTGAGTAAATCCTCTAACACGCATTAAGCCATGCATTGTTCCTGATGGTTCATATCTATGACATGAGCCAAATTCAGCAAATCTCAGGGGCAAATCTTTATATGATTTAAGACCTTGGTTGTAAACTTGAACATGACATGGACAGTTCATAGGTTTAAGTGCATTTGTTCGTTTTTCATTAGCGTGGCCTTCATCAATTTCTGTAATAAACATATTTTCTCTATATTTATCCCAATGTCCTGACTTTTCCCATAATTTTCGATCAACAACTTGTGGTGTTTTTATCTCTTGATAATTAGCCTTAATCTGCATTTTTCTAATGTATGTTTGTAATTGACTATAAATAGTCCAGCCTGATGGATGCCAGAACACCATACCAGGTGCTTCTTCTTGAAAGTGAAATAAATCCATTTCTTTACCAAGTTTTCGGTGATCTCTTTTTTCTGCTTCCTCTAATTTTGTTAAATAATCATTTAATTCCTGTTTAGTATTCCATGCTGTCCCATATATTCTTGTTAACATTGGTTTAGTTGAGTCTCCACGCCAATATGCGCCAGAGACATGTGTCAATTTAAACTCACCAATAAAATCTAGTGAAGGCAGGTGAGGGCCACGACATAAATCTATAAACCCAGTCTCTTCTTGAGTGTAAATCTGAAAATTATTAGTTTGTCCGGAATCAACAATAATCTCTGCTTTAAAAGATTCTTCTAAATCATCAAATAGAGATATAGCTTCATCTTTTGAATGAAGTGTTTTAGCAACAATAGACTTCGATTTAATGATCTTTCTCATCTCATCTTCAACTGCTTTTAAATCATCTATTGAAAATGAATTACTAAAATAAAAATCATAATAAAAGCCATTATCAATTGTTGGGCCAATTGCTAATTTAGCGTTTGGGTATATATTTTTTACTGCTTGAGCTAAGACTTGAGCAGTTAATGTGTGCCTCATGATTTCTAGGCCTTCTTTACTTTTGATGGTAATTATTGAAACATCAGAACTATCTTCAAGCTGGTCTGACAAATCTCGTTGTATTCCATTAGATGTATAAGCAACAGCGGCCTTTGCTAATCCAGCACCAATACTCTCTGCAAGATCTAATCCTGTTGCGCCTGCAGCTAATTCTTTTTTACTACCATCTGGTAAATTAACTACAATATTTCCCATTCTGTTTTTCCACCAATATCCTTTATGTTTACATTCATTTTACTCAATTCATCCCTGATGTTATCAGCAGTTTGATAATCCCCAGTATTTTTTGCTTCTAGTCTTAAAGCTATCAAATCATTTATTTTATCCTCATCTGCCTTTGAAATTGATAAATCTTGTGAGGAACCCTCGAATATGTATTTATAAGTACTAACTTCTTTTTCTAATTCAAAGTTTTCAGGAGTGTTTATGATCTCTTGCATAGTAGCAAGAGCCTTTGGTGTATTTAAATCATCAAGTATCGCCTCGCCAATTTTAGTATCTGCAAAGAATTTATTTTTATTTGGATATGATGAAGTGAATCTTTTAATTTTTTTTACAATCGATACAGCTTGATTTAAAACATTAGTTGACCAAGGTATTGGTTGTCGATAATGGGTACTTAACAGTGCTAATCTTATTTCGTTACCTTTGTAGTCTTTGATTAAATCATCAATATACACAACATTCCCCAATGATTTTGACATCTTTTCATCAGCTAAATTTAAAAACCCATTGTGTACCCAATATTTTGCAAAACAAGTTGGGTCTGAATTGTTATGAAAGCCACATGTCTGAGCTATTTCATTATCATGATGTGGAAACTTAAGATCATTGCCACCTCCATGAATATCAAAAGGCACCCCTAACGAAGATTCAGACATAACAGAGCATTCTAAGTGCCATCCAGGCCTACCAGTGCCCCAAGGAGAGTCCCAGCCTGGCTCAGTATCACTTGAAGGTTTCCATAAAATGAAATCGTTGGGATTATTTTTATATTCCTCTACTTTTATACGAGAACCTGAATCTTGATCTTCAATGCATCTGTCAGATAAGCAACCATAATTGGTAAATTTACTTACATCAAATAAGACATTTCCATTGATTTCATACGCAGTGCCATTGGTTATAAGTTGTAGAATATAATCAATCATTTCATCAACATAATCAGTAGCAAAGGGTTGTATATCTGGTTTCGCAATCCCTAAAAGAGCAGCATCTTCCATAAACTTTGTATAATACTTTTGTGTTATATCTGTGATAGAACAACCCTGATCTGTGGCTGCTTTAATTATTTTATCGTCTATATCAGTAATATTTGAAACATAAGACACTTTTGAAAAAATACCCTTTACTGTCTTAGAAAGAAGATCAGCTACTAGTGCAGCTCTATAGTTTCCAATGTGCAGTTGGTTGTAGACAGTTGGTCCACAAAAATACAAGCGCACATGTTCTTTGTCGATGGGGACAAACTCTTCTTTTTGCTTAGTTAAGCTATTATAAATCTTCATTATTAATCACAATATGTGGCACTGTTACCCTCGTGCTCGGCCACCTTAACATATTCAATGTGCACATCAATATCGTTGTTTGAAAAATAAGTTTTTATAAATTGAAAAGTCATCTCAGCAAACATTTCACAACTAATTTTGGGCAGAATAATTACTTTAGCAACATTACCATCTAGCTGTTGAAGTTGATCCTTTTCAGGATCATCAGAAGCAACTAAAAGAGTGTGATCAAAGTTATCTTTTAAAAAATCCTTAAGAAAATCAAAACTCCCAAAATCATAGACCCAATTATCTTTTGTTAGATTTG
>JBELJV010000074.1:0-3302 GCA_042090165.1 Gammaproteobacteria bacterium | reverse complement strand
AACCAATGTTTGATCAAAAGCTTACCTTTGATTTGCACCTAGTAAGATTGGAATGTGATGACTCTTGGGTTGAGGGTGAAGTACTAGCAGCTGTTAAAACACTCAATGGGGATGCTATGCCACCTGCAGCCAGTGATTGTCCAAACTGCAACTACCTGCGTAAGCGTTGGGAAGTGTCGCAAAAAAATCCTAAAGATTTAATTGACTAAATCTACCTCCACTTAATGTTGCAGCCCATGGATGGGAACTGCTCAGAATTGACTGGCTGTTCGTTAATTGTTGCATTGATGGCTGCTCTAAGATCTTCACCATTCGGCTCTTCATTAGATTTGGGTGAAGTACTATCGCATCGGCCTCGATAAACTAAATTATGTTGAGCACTAAAGAGATAAAACTCTGGGGTGCATTCGGCTTGATATGCTTTAGCAACTGTTTGGGTTTCGTCATAAAGGTATGGAAAGGAAAAACCGAGCTCATGCCATAGTTCTTTCATTTTTTCCGGAGAGTCCTCAGGATAATTGTTAACATCATTGGAGCTTATTGCTACAAAACTAATTTGTTCGGAGAAATTATGATGCAATCTCTTAAGCTCATCATGGTAATGCACAACATAAGGACAATGATTGCAGATAATCATGATCAAGACAGGTCTGTCAGTTGCAATTTCTGTTGATGAATAGTTTTGTCCAGTGATGGTATTAGACAAATCAAAATTTATTAGTTGAGTGCCTAAGGGCAGCATACTAGAGTAAGTTAAAGCCATAGCTATATCTTACCAAAGAATTTATTTAAGGTTGCCCATACCACCATCAACCGGAATAATTTGGCCTGTCATCCAGTTATTGTGGGCATCCAAAAGGAAATTGATTGAATTGGCAATCTGTTCTGGCTTACCAATCTGTTTCATTGGATTTCTTTCTTCATTAGCTTCAACTTGCCTATCTGTTTTTAATAGATTGCCAGCCATTGGAGTATTGGTAAGACTTGGCGCCACAACATTGAAACACACCTTTGCTGATGCATATTCAGATGCGAGCGATTTAGCTAAACCTTCCAAAGCTGATTTTGATGCTGCAATACTTGCATGGTAAGGCAAACCTAAATTTGCTGCTACAGATGAAACAAAGACAACGCTTGCTCCCCCAGCCTCTTTTAGATTATTAATAACTTTTTTTAGAACTTTTACCGCCCCAAGTACATTGACATTAAAGTCAGCAAGATAATCTTCCTCTTTTAACATTGCAAAAGGCTTTAGATTTATGGTTCCAGGAAAATAAACCATGCCTGAGATTGGTCCTAGGTCATCCAGCTCTGCTAAATCGCCCTCGAGGTCGAGAGTGCCAGCAGATCTTGATAATGCAATGAATTCTTTGTCAGAATTTTCTTGTAGCGCTTGAGCAATTGCAGAACTTGCTCCAATTAAAAGTATTTTTGACATGCCTATGAAGTGGGGGCAAAGAAATAATTTTAAAGATCCATCAAAGAACCATCTTTAAAAATAAGTTCATTGATTTCTTCTGTGATGAAAGGTGCAAATGGGTGCATTAGTTTTAGAATCTTTTTCAACATCGGGTGCAAATTAGCTGTTTCACCTGACGCTTTGCACTCTTCGATATAACGATCGCAAAATTTACCCCAAAAGAATTCATAAATTTCATTCATAGCAAAATCGAGGCGATACTCTGCGATATTTTTATTGATCTGCTTTTCAACAGCGTTGAATTCTTCTTCTATCCATTTATCAGAATCATTTTTAGCTTCAAAGACATCTGATTCCATTGGGTAATTATTAATAAACCGCGCAGCATTCCAGATTTTGTTGCAGAAATTACGGTAGCCTTTTAATCGCCCGAGCTCAAAGCTTATATCTTTGGTGTGTGTTGCCAATGAGTAAAAGGTCATACGCAACGCATCTGTACCATACGACTCAATGCCATTAGGAAATTGCTTTCTAGTTTTACGTTCAATCTTCTCAGCTAAACCTTCTTGCATCAGATTAGCTGTTCTCTTTGCAACTAAATCATCCAGCTCTATGCCATAAATCAAATCAATAGGATCAATAATATTACCTTTTGATTTAGACATTTTTTGACCATTTTCATCTCTAATTAACCCAGTGACATAGACATCTTTGAATGGAATCTTCCCTGTGAACTCCAAACTCATCATCATCATGCGAGCAACCCAAAAGAAAATGATGTCAAAACCAGTAACGAGGAGGCTGGTTGGAAAATATTTCTCAAGATTATCGGTTTGTGCTGGCCAACCCAGTGAACCAAATGACCAGAGTGAAGAGGAGAACCAGGTATCAAGCACATCTTCTTCTTGCTGCAATGCTCGATCATCAAGCTTGTAGAAATCTCTAACTTCTGCCTCGTTATGACCAACATAAACATTGCCCTCATCGTCATACCAAGCTGGGATACGATGTCCCCACCAAATTTGTCGACTAATGCACCAGTCTTGGATATTATCCATCCAGTTGAAATAGGTTTTTACCCAGTTCCCAGGATGGAAAACGACTTCTCCATTATCAACTGCAGCATTGGCCTTCTTGGCCATGTCTTGGGTGTTAACGTACCACTGATTGCTTAGTTTAGGTTCAATAACAATATTAGATCTTTCGCCACGCGGAACACTGATGTGATGTTTTTCTTCTTTGACAAGCAAGTTTTGATTTTTGAGTTCTTCTAAGACTGCTTTACGGACTTTAAATCTATCTAAATTGGCAAATGGTTCTGGGACATTATTATTGGAAAATGCTTCATCAGTAAAAATGTTGATTGGTTCAAAGTCTTCAAGGCTTTCAGAAGTTTGTACAACACCATCAACTTCATGCAAGGCATACTTCCTGCCTATTTCATAGTCATTAAAATCATGGCCAGGCGTTATCTTTAGACAACCTGTGCCGAATTCCATATCAACATATTCATCCCCAATAATAGGAATCTTCCTGCCAACAAATGGTAGATCGACATACTGACCGATAAAATGCTTATAGCGGTCATCATTGGGATTTACAGCCACAGCCATATCACCAAACATGGTTTCAGGTCTGGTAGTTGCGACTGTTAAAACATCATTTGAGTCAGCTATTGGATAAGAGATATGCCAAATAAGCCCATCTTTCTCCTGTCGAACAACCTCTAGGTCTGACACAGCAGTTTTGAGAGCTGGATCCCAGTTAACTAGTCTGTAACCACGATAGATTTTATCTTTGCGGTATAGTTCAACGAACGCTTTAATAACGCCTTGATAATAATCGTCATCAAGAGTGAAGCGATATTTATCCCATTCGACTG
>JBELJV010000073.1:0-3302 GCA_042090165.1 Gammaproteobacteria bacterium | reverse complement strand
CAGTCGAATGGGATAAATATCGCTTCACTCTTGATGACGATTATTATCAAGGCGTCATTCAAGCGTTCGTTGAACTATACCGCAAAGAAAAAATCTATCGTGGTTACAGACTAGTTAACTGGGATCCAGCTCTAAAAACTGCTGTGTCAGACCTAGAGGTAGTTCGCCAAGAAAAAGATGGGCTTATTTGGCACATCTCTTATCCAATAGCTGACTCAAATGATGTTTTAACAGTCGCAACTACTAGACCTGAAACCATGTTTGGTGATATGGCTGTTGCTGTAAATCCCAACGATGACCGCTATAAGCATTTTATAGGTAAGTATGTCGATCTACCGTTTGTTGGTAGGAAGATTCCTGTCATTGGTGATGAATATGTTGATATGGAATTCGGCACAGGTTGTCTAAAAATTACGCCTGGCCATGATTTTAATGACTATGAAATAGGGAAGAAGTATGCCCTGCATGAAGTTGATGGTGTTGTGCAAACTTCTGAAAGCCTTGAAGACTTTGAACCAATCAATATTTTTACTGATGAAGCATTTTCTAATGACAATGTCCCAGAGCCATTTGCCAATTTAGATCGATTTAAAGTCCGCAAAGCTATCTTAGAAGAGCTTAAAAATAAAAACTTGCTTGTCAAAGAAGAAAAACATCACATCAGTGTTCCGCGTGGCGAAAGATCTAATATTGTTATTGAACCTAAACTAAGCAATCAGTGGTACGTTAACACCCAAGACATGGCCAAGAAGGCCAATGCTGCAGTTGATAATGGAGAAGTCGTTTTCCATCCTGGGAACTGGGTAAAAACCTATTTCAACTGGATGGATAATATCCAAGACTGGTGCATTAGTCGACAAATTTGGTGGGGACATCGTATCCCAGCTTGGTATGACGATGAGGGCAATGTTTATGTTGGTCATAACGAGGCAGAAGTTAGAGATTTCTACAAGCTTGATGATCGAGCATTGCAGCAAGAAGAAGATGTGCTTGATACCTGGTTCTCCTCTTCACTCTGGTCATTTGGTTCACTGGGTTGGCCAGCACAAACCGATAATCTTGAGAAATATTTTCCAACCAGCCTCCTCGTTACTGGTTTTGACATCATTTTCTTTTGGGTTGCTCGCATGATGATGATGAGTTTGGAGTTCACAGGGAAGATTCCATTCAAAGATGTCTATGTCACTGGGTTAATTAGAGATGAAAATGGTCAAAAAATGTCTAAATCAAAAGGTAATATTATTGATCCTATTGATTTGATTTATGGCATAGAGCTGGATGATTTAGTTGCAAAGAGAACAGCTAATCTGATGCAAGAAGGTTTAGCTGAGAAGATTGAACGTAAAACTAGAAAGCAATTTCCTAATGGCATTGAGTCGTATGGTACAGATGCGTTGCGTATGACCTTTTACTCATTGGCAACACACACCAAAGATATAAGCTTTGAGCTCGGGCGATTAAAAGGCTACCGTAATTTCTGCAACAAAATCTGGAATGCTGCGCGGTTTATTAATAATTACCCAATGGAATCAGATGTCTTTGAAGCTAAAAATGATTCTGATAAATGGATAGAAGAAGAATTCAACGCTGTTGAAAAGCAGATCAATAAAAATATCGCAGAGTATCGCCTCGATTTTGCTATGAATGAAATTTATGAATTCTTTTGGGGTAAATTTTGCGATCGTTATATCGAAGAGTGCAAAGCGTCAGGTGAAACAGCTAATTTGCACCCGATGTTGAAAAAGATTCTAAAACTAATGCACCCATTTGCACCTTTCATCACAGAAGAAATCAATGAACTTATTTTTAAAGATGGTTCTTTGATGGATCTTTAAAATTATTTCTTTGCCCCCACTTCATAGGCATGTCAAAAATACTTTTAATTGGAGCAAGTTCTGCAATTGCTCAAGCGCTACAAGAAAATTCTGACAAAGAATTCATTGCATTATCAAGATCTGCTGGCACTCTCGACCTCGAGGGCGATTTAGCAGAGCTGGATGACCTAGGACCAATCTCAGGCATGGTTTATTTTCCTGGAACCATAAATCTAAAGCCTTTTGCAATGTTAAAAGAGGAAGATTATCTTGCTGACTTTAATGTCAATGTACTTGGGGCGGTAAAAGTTCTAAAAAAAGTTATTAATAATCTAAAAGAGGCTGGGGGAGCAAGCGTTGTCTTTGTTTCATCTGTAGCAGCAAATTTAGGTTTGCCTTACCATGCAAGTATTGCAGCATCAAAATCAGCTTTGGAAGGTTTAGCTAAATCGCTCGCATCTGAATATGCATCAGCAAAGGTGTGTTTCAATGTTGTGGCGCCAAGTCTTACCAATACTCCAATGGCTGGCAATCTATTAAAAACAGATAGGCAAGTTGAAGCTAATGAAGAAAGAAATCCAATGAAACAGATTGGTAAGCCAGAACAGATTGCCAATTCAATCAATTTCCTTTTGGATGCCCACAATAACTGGATGACAGGCCAAATTATTCCGGTTGATGGTGGTATGGGCAACCTTAAATAAATTCTTTGGTAAGATATAGCTATGGCTTTAACTTACTCTAGTATGCTGCCCTTAGGCACTCAACTAATAAATTTTGATTTGTCTAATACCATCACTGGACAAAACTATTCATCAACAGAAATTGCAACTGACAGACCTGTCTTGATCATGATTATCTGCAATCATTGTCCTTATGTTGTGCATTACCATGATGAGCTTAAGAGATTGCATCATAATTTCTCCGAACAAATTAGTTTTGTAGCAATAAGCTCCAATGATGTTAACAATTATCCTGAGGACTCTCCGGAAAAAATGAAAGAACTATGGCATGAGCTCGGTTTTTCCTTTCCATACCTTTATGACGAAACCCAAACAGTTGCTAAAGCATATCAAGCCGAATGCACCCCAGAGTTTTATCTCTTTAGTGCTCAACATAATTTAGTTTATCGAGGCCGATGCGATAGTACTTCACCCAAATCTAATGAAGAGCCGAATGGTGCAGATCTTAGAGCAGCCATTAATGCAACAATTAACGAACAGCCAGTCAATTCTGAACAGTTCCCGTCCATGGGCTGCAACATTAAGTGGAAGTAGATTTAATCAATTAAATCTTTCGGATTTTTTTGCGATACTTCCCAACGCTTACGCAGGTAGTTGCAGTTTGGGCAATCACTTGCTGCTGGTGGCATAGCATCGCCATTCAGTGTTTTAACAGCTGCTAATACTTCGCCCTCAACCCAAGAGTCATCGCATTCCAATCTTACTAGGTGCAAATCAAAGGTAAGCTTTTGATCAAACATTGGTT
>JBELJV010000072.1:0-3371 GCA_042090165.1 Gammaproteobacteria bacterium | reverse complement strand
CTTAAAATTGGAAGTGTTTGTTTTTTGTCTGCAACAGCAGCAAGAGATTGAAGCTCATTTATTATTTGTTCTTTGTTGACTGTAAACTTCATTTTAAGCAGATAAACTTCTTCTTAGTTTTTTGTAATCTTCATCTATTTCTAGGTTTTCTTTTTTTAGTTCTTTTGTTTTTTCACAAGCATGAATAACGGTTGTATGGTCCCTGCCACCAAAAGCTTCCCCTATCTCAGGGAGGCTATGGTTTGTTAGCTCTTTGGCAAGTGACATTGCAATTTGACGGGGTCTTGTGATGGACCTGTTTCTTCTTTTAGACAATAAATCACTCAGCTTGATGTTGTAATAATCAGACACAACTCTTTGGATGTTACCTATGGTTACCATTTTTGCCTGAATAGCCAAAATATCTCTTAAAGAATCTTTAATTAAGTTTATATCTATATCGGTTTTGGCAAATTTCGCGTTAGCAGCAACTCTTTTTAAAGCACCTTCTAACTCTCTCACATTTGATTTAACTTGTTGTGCGATAAAAAAAGCACAGTCTTCTGGTAAATTGATTTCCATTTCTTCAGCTTTTTGTAGAAGAATAGCTGTTCTGGTTTCTAGGGCTGGCGGATCTATAACAACAGAGAGTCCCCACCCAAAACGGGATTTTAGCCTGTCTTCTAGCCCCTCAATTTCTTTAGGGTACCTGTCGCATGAAAAAATCATCATGTTTCCACTCTCAATTAAACTATTAAAGGTGTGGAATAGTTCGTCTTGTGATTGTTCTTTGCCTGCAAAAAACTGTATGTCATCAATTAGCAGGGCATTAAGACCTCTATAAAACTTTTTAAACTCGTTTATTGCTCCAAGCTGAAGGGCTTTTACCATATCGCTCACAAATCTCTCAGAGTGTACATAGCAGATTTTTGCATTTGGTCTATCTTCTAAAAGTTTGTTACCTATTGCATGCATAAGGTGTGTTTTCCCCAAACCAACACCGCCGTAGACAAACAACGGGTTGTATTGAGTTTGTGCTGCTTGTTCTGCAACTTGCTGGGCCGCAGCAAAAGCTATTTGGTTTGACTTGCCTGATACAAAAGTTTCAAAAGTATAGTTTTTGTTTAGCCCTGTTGTTGTTGGTTTTGTTTGTGCGGACTGCTTAACAGAAACATTTAAAATAAATTTGTTTCTTCCAAGGTGTGTCTCTAAGAACTTAGTGATCTGTGGAAGATATTTGTCTTTGAAGAAATCTTCAACAAAACTATTTGGCGCATAAATTGTGAAATTGTTTTCTTTTAAATCAAACTGAAGTGGTTTAATCCATGAGTTAAACTCTGTGGTATTAATTTCCCTTTCAATCTGCTTAACGCTTTTGTTGAAAATATTTATTGATGAAACCTTGTTAGACATGCCGATAAGTTTATAATACTTAAGCTTTTAAAAACATGTAATAAATACATTGTTTTTTTGTGAAAAAACTGTGGATAAAAAATGAAGAGAACACTAAAAGTTACAAATATAAAGAGAAAGAGAACACATGGCTTTAGAGAAAGAATGTCTACAAAAGCTGGTAGATCTGTTCTGTCTAATCGAAGAGCGAAGGGCAGAAAGTCTTTAGCTGTCTAGTTTTGGAAAAAAACAAACTAACACTCTCAAAAGAAAACCGTATGAAAAAAATCCGAAAGGATATGTTTTTGTGGTCAAAAACTTCCATTGTTAAGGGGCTAGATGTCCATTTTCAAAAAAATGGTGGTTCTGTATCTAAAATAATAGTCTTGGTGCCCAAGAGGGTTGTGGGGCTTGCTGTAGAGAGAAATAATTTAAGAAGAAGAGTAAAAGAAATGTTTAGAAAAAATATTTCTCGGCCTCATGGTGGTAATTTTTTGGTAAAATTTAACAGCGTTCCAGCTTCTTTTGATGTGGAGTTGGAGAAATATTTTAGAAATGTTTAATCCGAGACTATTTTTTGCAGGCAGCACTTTGTTGTTGTTGTTGTTTTTAATATTTGAGTGGAATACCCAAGACAAAAAACAAAAACTGGAGAGATCTGTTGAGCTTCAATCAGACTTTATGCCCACTGAAACGATAAACATTAAAAATAAAAACCTTGATCTCTATATTGACCTTAATGATGGTTCTCTAAGAAAGGCGTATGTTTTAGAGAAACAAGAAAGAGGCGGTCTTTTTAAAACAAGGCTGATGTCAGATGACGAATCTTTAAGGTTTTATTTTAAAAGCTCTGTATCGGGTTTTGCCAATAACTCGCCTTTTGTTGTAGAAAATTTTTCAGATGACTATTTAAAAATCTCAGCAGATGACGCATCTGGAAACACGCTTACAAAAACCTATTATTTTGAAGACAAGCACATCTTGTTTGTGGAAGATAGGCTTGATTTAAGCACTGCCACTTTTGGCACTGTGCCTTTTTTTAAAACCTTTTATAGAGAAAATAAAAAATCAATTGATTATGGGGTGTCATTTTCAAGAGACCACCTTGCATACAGCACATCAGAGGATGTTTTTAATGATGAGCAGCTATCGTCTGTAAGCAAAAGAGAGGATTATCTTGGTCATTGGGTTGGATATTCTCAGAAACATTTTGTAGTTGCTGTTTTTAATGATGAAGAGCAACAAAAATTATCCCTCTACCCAGTGGATAGAAATGGATTGTATCGGTTTGGTCTTACAGAAGACCCTGTAATTGAAAACGGGCAACTAGTTTCTCAAACAAAAATTTATATCGGACCAAAACAAAAAGATATTTTAGAGGTGGTAGCTCCTCATTTTAAATATAACTTAGATTTGGGTTTTGTTTATGGTATTGGAGAGTGGTTTATTATTCTTTTAAACTTCTTTTATGGTTGGGTTGGTAATTGGGGTGTAGCGATAATTTTATTAACCGTTCTTTTTAAGGCTGTTTTGTCTCCTCTTCAAATCATGCAAATAAACTCAATGGTTAAGATGAGAAGGTTGCAACCAAAACTACAAGAAATTCAAGAAAGACACAAAAACGATAGACAGAAACTTGGTATGGAAATGATGCAGCTCTATTCGAAAGAAAAATTTAATCCATTTGCTGGGTGTTTTCCAATGATCCCCCAAATACCAATCTTTTTAGCTATGTTTTGGGTAACAAGGGAGGCTTTTGAGTTTAGGGGTGAATCGTTTTTATGGATCCCTGATCTTGCCGAGTCAGACCCCCTCCTTATCACCCCTATTCTAATGGGTGTGATGATGTATTTGTCACAAAAAATGATGCCGAAACCCCCCCAGTCTTCTCAGGGGATGCAGGCGCAAATTGCACAACAAATGATGGTGGTTTTCCCACCTATGATCACGCTTATATTCTTGTTTATGCCGGCTGGTGTGGTGATTTATTCTGTTATAAA
>JBELJV010000071.1:0-3504 GCA_042090165.1 Gammaproteobacteria bacterium | reverse complement strand
CTCAACCCCTAGTTGTGTTGTTTTCTTTTTTTTAAAAAAATTTAGCGAATCAAACAATTAATAACCTACTCTTCTTCAACATTATCGAGAAAAACTTCGTCGGTGTCACTAGGAGAGGTATAGTTCTCATCAAGTAACCCTTCCGCTATTTCTCGCAATGCGATGATAGTAGGCTTATCGTTTTCAGGCTCAACTAAAGGCTCAGCACTCGTAGATATTAAATCTCGTGCTCTGCGTGCTGCTTTTAATACAAGGTCGAATCGACTTTCTACTTGTTCTAAGCAATCTTCTACTGTAACTCTAGCCATGGTTTTCTCTGAAGATGATATTTAAAAGGTTTTTAGTCGCTATGTCTAGTGAAATATTAGTTATTTGATGTTTAAATTGTGTAGCTTTTTCCATCTCTAATTTAGCTCCCTGCACTCTTTTTTCAATAACCTCCTGAGAATCAAGACCTCTATTTTCAAGTCTTGTCCTTAATTCTTCAATTGATGGTGGTGAAATAAAGATACTTGTAGCATTAGGGTATTGCTCCAAAACGCTTACAGCGCCTTGCCAATCTATCTCTAGAAGAACTTTATAATCTTCATCTAAATAATTATCTATTTGTGAGCGTGGGGTACCATAAAGATTTCCGTGCACTACAGCATGTTCTATGTATTCATTAGCAGAAATATTGTCATTAAATTCTTTTTCATCCATAAAATAATAATCTTTACCGTGCTCCTCACCTTCTCTAGGTTGGCGTGTGGTATGCGATATTGATAAAAAGACCTTATAAGCCTGACTATTGGCATGGGCTAAAATATTTTTTATAAGAGTGGTTTTTCCAGCACCTGAAGGGGCGGTAATAATTACTAAATTTTCATGTTTATTATTCAATGTTTTGTGCATGTTCCTTCATTCTTTCAATAGAACTCTTCATATCAACAGCTTCATTTTTTATTTCTGATATTAATGCTTTTGAGCTCATTGTATTCGCTTCACGAAGCATTTCCTGTGTATAAAAATCTAATTTTTTTCCAATATTATTTTTTGATTTAATTAAATTAGCTACCAACCTTAAATGTGAATCAAATCTAACAACTTCTTCATTAATATCTGATTTGCCAAGTGTGGCAAAGATTTCTGTCATATTGAGGTCTTTGCCCTTTATATCTAGCTCTTTCTTATATCTCTGAAAACGTTTTTTCATCTGCAGTGAATTTTTCTTTTCTAATTTCTTAATTGCTGACATTGATTTCTGCATCTTCTTTACCAGCTTTAAAATATCTTGTTTTGTCGCAGTACCATCCGAAATTCTATTTTTCTTTAATTTGCTGAGAGTATTATTAACGAGTGTCTTAAGTTTTGCTGGTTTAATGACTGCGTCTTTCTGTAAAACGTCTCGTATTTTTAAAATTTCTGAATAAGATACTTTCTCTAAATCCAAGCCTCTAGATTTAATACTCTCTTCATTCTTTTTAATCGCTTTAATTAAGTCGTCTGATATGGCTAGTTGATTTTGTTGAGGTGCTGAATAAAAAATCTCTAAATCAATCTTGCCTCTGGAAAAGTTCTTTTGGATACTGTCTCTAATCCAACCCTCATTGCTTTTTAGGCCTGATGGTAATTTAATCGATATTTCTAAGAATCTACTGTTTAGTGATTTTGATATGCACTTAAACTCCGTTCCCTTTTCAAGAATCATGGATTCACTGAAGCCCGTCATGCTTTTCATAGGAGGTCCATTGGTGATTTGTATTGGAAGCAATCCATACTGTTGTAGTGTAAAGATTTTACTCCAGCGTTAGTAGGATTTTTAGCAGAATCACCAATATTAATTTGCGAATAAGTCATTAGCTTAGGCATTACCCCATTAATGAGTGGTTGCACTTTGCCATCTTCAATTATGCTAAAGAGCAAGGAGACGACATCTTCAATATGAATTGCATTGATATACTTATCATCTTGTTCTCCACTTGAAAATTTTATCAAACCTCTCTTGATGTAGTTATATTGCTCAGAAATTATGCCGCCAAGCCTTAGAACAGTGGAGTTCCTTTTTGATAAAATAATATCTTCGTATTTTTTTATAATTTCGCCTTGTTCATCTGCTGGCTGGGGTATTGTTTCTTCATCAACTTGCCCTGTTTGCCCGCCATAAACTCTTGTAGATGATATAAAAACCTTTTTTGCTTTCGGAAAAATATCAAAAACACTCATAATCTGAGTTAAATATCCTTGATAGTAATCAATGGCAGTGGTGCCATTTGTTTTTGGAAAAAAAATAATCAAATCTGGATCATAATCTTTAGCTTCTTCTGGGATAGCTTCAGAATAATCGCATATCACTTGTTTGGCATTGCTAGGAAGACTAGTTTCTGTTCTTTTTAAAACTAAATAGTCACTTTCCAGTTGTGTGATTAGCCTATCACCTATCTTGCCATGTCCAAAAATTAAAGTTTTCATTTTTTGCCTTAAAACATAATAATAAATACATATGTCCGCAGATCAAAAAATTGATGCAGCATCATTACCAATTACTTTTATTAAAGGAGTAGGGGAAAGTCTTGCTTCTACTCTCAAGAAGCTTGGAATTGTTACTATTGAAGATCTTTTATTTCATTTTCCTATAGGCTATCAAGATCGAACTGAGCTTAATAAAATAGCTGAACTTACACCAGATAAAGAATTTGTCATAAGAGGGAGTGTTGAGAAGGTTTCTCAGACCTTCGTTCCCAGAAAAATGATGTTGGTGAAAGTAAAAGACAATACAGGACATATTTTTTTACGATTTTTTTATTATTTTCCAGGTCTTAGGAATATTTTTAAAGAGGGTGCTAATCTTCAAATATCTGGTACTTCAAGGTTGGGTCGATATGGTCTAGAAACCATTCATCCAGAATACGAGGTTATAAGTTCTGATGAGTTTGTGCCGCAAATCCTTCCAAAATATAGACTTACTAAGGGCATCAGTCATCAGAAACTAAGAAAAATTGTCTCTGTGGCAACCGATATGATTGAGAATCATAAAATTAGTGTTCGTGACTATTTGCCAGCAAATAATCTTGAAAATTTATCGGAATCAATTATTAATATTCACTCTCCAAGCCCAACTGACAGAATTGAAGATTACTTAATTGGAGGACATTCTCCATACCGAAAACGTATTGGGCTTGAAGAAGTTGTCGCAAATAAAATTAGTTACTTATCCATTAAGCATCAGAATAAAAACAAACCCGCTGAAATTTTTAATGAAATAAGTCTCGCGAATAAAATTGAATCTTCACTACCTTTCAGTCTTACCACTGACCAAACATCAGCTTATGAAGAAATTCATAAAGATATCGCTTCTGGTTCGCCTATGTTAAGACTCTTGCAAGGAGATGTTGGTTCAGGAAAAACTATCGTAGCAGCTTTGATTGCTTCAAGCATTGTAAGTAGTGGTAAACAAGTGGCTGTCCTTGCCCCAACAACAATATTAGCTAAACAACACTTTAATAATTTTTCTGAATGGTTTGG
>JBELJV010000011.1:9113-19550 GCA_042090165.1 Gammaproteobacteria bacterium | reverse complement strand
CTTCAGGATTACCAGAAACAATAGAATTCCATAAATTAATTCCTGTTCCTTCTCTAAGCTGAAGTTTGTCACCACCATAATCTTGGACAAATGTGACATTAGCTATTGAAGGGAATGATCTTGGAGCTCTATCCATATCGGAACCTAAATTATCGGCCTCGATTGTATTGTCCTTAGATCTAGCTGCATCTGTTACAGGGAACAGAGTTTGAACCACAACACCATATTGTGCAAAACCTCTCCAACCATCTGTCCAGTCTAGAGAATCATCAGAAGCTCCGGTAACAACAAAGTTTGTGATACCCACTGTACCACCAAACCATTCGATACCATCATCTGATCCGTTGTGAACCTGAACATAAGATACATCTGTTCCTGAACCCACTGCTTGAAATGCAATACCGTTCAACTCATCTTCATTGGTGAAAAGATATCCAGCATATTTAACTTGGAAATAAGCCATTGTACCTGAGTCATCTGTATCATCGGTACCGCCATAGTATCCTGAAGCGCCTTCACCTTCTGCTGTACATGCAGCAGTTCCAATATCATCAATATTACAGTTATTCTGAGTAGCTAAACCTGATATTACCAAGCCACCCCACTGAGATTCTGCCCCGTCGGCAACTTCACCAGTTAGGTCACTAGCACCTGTCATAACAACTGGGCTTGTAGCACTACCACTAATGTTTAACTTAGAACCTGGACTTACGACCAGATAATCAACGTCATTATCAAGAACCTGCAAAGCGTCATCAAAAGAGGCTACTAATGCGGTTGCATCTTCGTAGTTTGCACCTGCTGAACCTATGATTGTTGTACCTTCAGCAATATTGAGTGTTCCGTTATCTCCAGCACTTGAGCCGTCAGCATTAATACCGGCACCCACAAAAACTGCACCATTCAGGGCATAAATAGCATCATTGTTTATTGATACTTCTCCTGTAATAGGAAGTTCAGCTGGGAATGTTAAAACACAAATACTTTTGGACTGACCATCAAAGTCTACATAATCAACACCTGAATCGTCACCGACCTCACATTCTGCAGTTGGTGCAGGCGTAGGAGCTGGCGTCGGAGCTGGCGTTGGAGCTGGCGTAGGAGCTGGCGTTGGAGCCGGCGTTGGAGCCGGTGTAGGAGCTGGCGTTGGAGCAGGGGACGAACTTCCACCACCACAAGCAGCAACGAAAAGAGTCGTTAAAACAACGACAATTGCATTATAAAATTTATTCATATTTTTCCTCTAGAAAAAAATTAATTAAAAAAATACTAATTTTTATTTGTGACAAGTGTTTGAACTTATGACAACAGAATAAAAAACTTTAAAATAAACCTCGTAGTGTTTTACGTATCCTCTAACCTAAAAGACATAACTTCATTAGCTTCAAGTCTTTTTATAAGCTTTGTTCCCATGGATGATGCTGTGGAATAGATGCCGCCTGGCAAATCATCGCAATCGTTGAGCAAGCACAATGCACTTTCTGTAATCATCTTAGAGGTTGATGAATAACCGGGGTCCCCTTGTCCGATAACAGATGCCGTCATTTCAACTTTTCCATCCATCACGCCATAAAAAGCCATATCATAACTGCCATTATCTCGTGAATCTTTTGATGGTCCCTCTCCTGGTTTAGGGACATTCTTGCTCATCATTGGATTGTAGGATGCTATGGCTTTGGCTGCTGCTTCTCCTTGTTCACCTTCACCGCAAGCAAACATTTCTTCATACAAAAAGTCTTCACCATAGGCAAAATTAAGTTGGTAATTTGATCGGTGGACATTTTTAGTGTTAATTGGTGCCATAAAAAATGGTGCAGACCATTGTTGAAGCACTTCATCATAATAAGGTTTGTTATCAACTGGTTGGTCTGGACCTTTGAAACCCTCGCACAAAGTAAATGGATCTACTAAAATATTGAACATTTCTGGGTTAGTTTTAAGTGAACCAAGTGTTGCTCTTAATGATGCAGCAGTTCCGCCAGAGAACTCACCTTTCATTGATCTTACTCTGCACTTCACATTTGCATAAGGTTTGCCATATTTGTTTTTTGCCTCATTTTGCAGAAAAAGTACCCCTAGATCAGACGGAATGGAATCAAACCCACAACTATGGACTATTTTTGCTCCGCTTTGCTGAGCTTGCGCTTTGTGCTCATTCATTAAGTGCATCCATCCTGGCTCGCCAGACAAATCAACATAATGAACTCCAAGTTCTGCACATTTTTTTATTATTTCATTGCCATAAAGCTGGTAGGGCCCTACTGTGGTAAGGATTAAGCGTGTCTGTTTTAAGACATTCTCAACATTAGATTCATTATTGGAATCAAGATCAATAGCTGGGACACTCAAACCCAACTCATTTGATACATAGTCAAGTTTATCTTTGTTACGGCCAGCAATAGCCCAGTTCAAGTTATCAGAATATTTCGAATTTATATATTCGCATACCAATTTGCCTGTAAACCCTGTGGCTCCAAACATTATTAGGTCATATTTATTTTCATTAGACATTTTTTCCCCTTTGTCTATCTCTTATTTACTAAGAGTGACATAAAGATACTTCTTTTTCCCAACTTGCAGAAGCGTTTTTTCGTTTAAGCCAAGAATAGTATCTTTGTCTTCAACTTTTTCCTGATTGATCTTAACTGCCCCTTGGTGAATCAAGCGAAGAGCATCAGATGTGCTTGTTACCATGCCAAGATCTTTTAGTAAATTTGGTAGTGCTGGTATTTGGTCAATCTTATGAGCTTTCTCTTCAATATTTGAGGGCACTTCATTCTTTGCAAATTTTTTTGAAAAGTTTTCTTGTGCTTGCATTGCTTCATCATTGTTTGTAAAACGTTCAGCTAACTCAAGAGCAAGCAGAATTTTTGCATCCCTTGGATTTGCACCGTTATCAATCTCTTTTTTTAATAATGAAATTTCTTCTGGAGAACGAAAACTTAATAAATCAAACCATTTGAACATCACGTCATCAGGAATGGACATAGTTTTCCCGAAAATTTGATCTGCACTTTCGGTTATGCCGATGTAGTTATCTTCACTTTTTGACATCTTCTTTACCCCATCTAAGCCTTCAAGTAGCGGAAGAGTCATTATTGTTTGTGGTTTGCTCCCAGCAGACTTTTGCAAATCCCTTCCAACCAATAAGTTAAATTTTTGGTCTGTGCCACCAAGCTCCATATCTACTTCAAGCTCAACTGAGTCATACCCTTGCATGAGAGGATATAAAAACTCATGGATTGATATTGGTTGATTGTTTTTGAATCTTTTTGAAAAGTCGTCTCTTTCAATCATTCGCGCTACTGTTGATTGAGCTGCAAGTTTAATCATATCTGCGCCAGACATCTTATCACCCCATCTTGAATTGAAATCAACCACTGTCTTGTCTTTATCAAGAACTTTGAAAACTTGATCTTGGTAGGTTTTTGCGTTTTCTTCAATTTCTTTGTCTGTAAGAGGAGGTCTTGTCTTATTTTTTCCAGTTGGGTCACCAATTTTTCCGGTGAAATCACCAATTAAAAATATGACCTTATGTCCAAGGTCTTGAAGCTGCCTCATCTTTCTTAAAAGAACTGTATGTCCAAGGTGCAGATCTGGTGCAGTTGGATCAAATCCAACTTTAATTGTTAGTGTTTTATTGTCTTTAAGCTTTTGAACTAAATCATCCTCACCAATGATTTCCTCAATTCCTTGTTTTATAATCTCTAATTGTTTTTTTAAATCACTCATAAAGCTTTATATATAATATCAGAACATGTACACAGGCTCTCATTTTAGATTAATTCTAACCATTTTATTGGTACCGAGTGTATTTGTATTTTTAATTGCAGCTGATTATGAAAATAGGAACCTCCTGAGTGAACAGGAAATTACTGTTTCAGAAATTAAAATTAAGGACAATGGTGATGATCTTTTGCTCACTGAAGAAAATAAAGTGATTATCAAGAGAGGAGATACCTTTTATTCTACTCTGGTTGGTTTTGGAGTGTCCCCGACCCTGATCAATACAATTGCGAAAGATAAAGATCTTAAGGAATTCATCAAATTGCGTATCAATGATGAAATGTATATTTCAAAAAGCGAAAACAATCTATTGGTAAAAAGATTTGATGAAGATTTTTACATAGATGTTCTGACTATCACTGATGGCGAGTACGATTTTGATAAAAAAAGGGATAATCTCGAAAGAATTGTTCAATTCCGAGAATTTAGTATCACAGAATCTCTTTATGCCTCTGGAAAAAAAGCACAAGTACCAAATTCTGTCTTAGGTGACTTAATTTACATTTTTGGATGGGACATTGATTATGCCTACGACATCAGAAATGGCGATGAAGTTAAAATCTTATATGAGGACATCTATTCAAATGGTAGATTGGTATCTCATGGCGATATTTTAGCTGCTGAATTTATAAATAAAGGCGAAGAGCTATTTGTTATTCGCTTCACACAAAGAGGCAAAAAAGATTACTACACTACAGACAGCAGCAATGTAAGGAAGGCTTTTCTTAGAACCCCAATAGAAGTTGCTCGAATAAGCTCTCACTACAACCCAAATCGTGTACATCCAGTATTGAATAAAATCAAAGCACACAAAGGCACCGATTATGCTGCCAAAACTGGCACTGCAGTTAAAGTGACAGGAGATGGGGTTATTAAAGAAGCAAAATTCTCAAATTCATATGGAAACTATATTGATGTTATGCATTACAACAAATATATGACGAGGTATGCTCACTTAAATGGTTTTGCAAAAGGCATTAAAAAAGGTGCAAAAGTTGAACAGGGGCAAACTATTGGTTACGTAGGTTCTACTGGTCTTGTCACAGGACCACACCTCCACTATGAATTTCATATCAATGGGAAACATACTGATCCAGTAAAAGTTGAGCCTCCAAATGCACAATCAATAAATTCCTACAACAAAAAATATTTTGATAAATTAGTAGAAGAGAGAACAGATATTATCAAAAATATTTCTAGCTTATGAGCACACTTTATCTGGGCGTGATGTCAGGCACAAGCCGTGATGCTCTCGATGGTTGTTTAGTTTCATTTGAACCTGAACTGCAGATACATGAAACGATTACGATCCCTTTTAGCCAGACCTATAAACATGAAGAAGAGCTCTCAAAAATTGATGCCGAAGTTACCCAAAAAACAATTGATTTAGTTAACACTGTTTTATCTGAGAGCAATATTGATGAGTCTGAAATTGAGCTCATTGCCTTTTCAGGACAAACAATATCGCATACAAATACTAAAAGCATTCAAGCTGGTGATCCTCAAGAAATTGCAAATAAAACACACATAAAGGTTTCGTCTGATTTCAGAAACAAAGATATAGCTAATGGGGGGATGGGAGCTCCATTAATACCAATCTTCCATAAGTATCTCTTTGGTCAAAATGGAGCAGAGAGTGCTGTTATAAATATTGGTGGTATATCAAATGGTACTTGGTTGGTTGATGATAATATTGAATGTGCCACAGATATTGGCCCTGGTAACTGTCTCATGGATATGGCAACAAGTTTTTATGGCCATGGTGACTTTGATAAAGATGGCAATCTGGCTTCTCAAGGCAAACTCATTATTGAACTGAAAGATTCCTTAATGAAGGTTTTTTTAGAGTATAGCTACCCTCGTGCTGATGATATTTCTGCATACACTTTAATTCTTAAAAGCAAGCTTGATAAAGACTATAAAGTGGAGGATGTGCTTTTTACTTTATCAGATATAACCGCAGAAATGATTGCAAATTTTCATAGCTTTTGTAACAAACCCAAAGACCTTATTTTCCATGGTGGTGGTACTCAAAATACATTCTTAATGAAATCTATTAAAACAAAAACAGGTGCAAACATTACAAGCACAGATTCGGTGGTTGACTCAAGATATATGGAGGCTTGTGCTTTTGCTTATTTAGCCTATGCCAACAAAGGTGTAATTTTCAGATAGAGAAGGATGCCCCACAGCCGCAAGTTGTTTTAGCGTTGGGATTATCAATTACAAATTTAGCTCCCATGAGATTTTCAACATAATCAACTTTTGAACCCAGAATGTATGGGTAGGACAGTTCATCCAGAAGAATAGTGACATTTTGATCAAAATCTAATTTTGTATCTTCATCTTCATCGTATTCATCAAACTTAAAACCATATTGAAAGCCTGAACAACCGCCACCTGTAACATAGACTCTAAAAAATTTAGCGCCCTCATTGGTTTTTAAATTAACAATCTTATTTAAAGCTTCGTTTGAAACTTCAAATGGTGTGGCTTTTTGTGCTGAAAAACTCATTTTTTTATTTATATATGTATTAATAATTCTATCAAAATATCTGAATGTCATATAATTCTAGTGAAATGAAGAAAATCCTATTTATATTTTCCACTACTGATGGTCATACTCACAAAATAACTCAATCGATTGCAGCAGGCTTTGAGGATAAGTGTGATATAAATTTCAAAAAGGTTGATGATACTACTACAGAGGATTTGAATCTTCATCATCATATTGTTATTGGTGCAAGCATAAGATATGGGAATCATCAGCCTAAATTAATGAAATTCATTAAAGATAATAGAGATATTCTAGTGACTAAGAACGCAGCTTTCTTTAGTGTGAATGCTGTTGCTAGAAAAACTGAAAAGAATAGGCCAAATACTAACCCCTACGTACAAAAATTTATAAAAAAAACAGGCTGGTCTCCAGAAGAAGTAGATGTGTTTGCTGGGGTAATTGATTATCCCAAGTATCATTTCATAGACAAACATATGATCAAATTTATTATGTGGATTACAGGAGGACCAACCGATACAAATGGCACATTTGAATTCACGGATTGGGAAAGAGTTAAAGAATTCACAAAAAAACTCAAAGCAAGTTTCTTTATTGAATAAATGTTGCTATTAGCTAATTTATTCATATAAAACTATCATTAATTAAGATATACAAACAATTAGTGGAAGACTGGTTTTCATAAAACTATAATGACAAACCAAATGATGATTCTAGAGGCCAAAAATATCAGATGAAGACAAAAAATTCAGAACAATTATTCGAAAAATCAAAACACCACATAGCTGGAGGCGTCAATTCACCAGTGCGAGCATTTAAAAGTGTTGGCGGATCACCAATTTTTTTTAAAAAATCTCGAGGTTGTTATCTATATGATGAAGATGGCAATAAATATTTAGATTTTGTTGGGTCTTGGGGACCAATGGTTTTAGGCCACTCTAATGAAAAAGTAATTTCAGCTATTAGAGCTCAGGCAGGCAAAGGCATAAGTTTTGGTGCTCCAACAAAAAATGAGCTTGAGATAGCAAAACTTATAAAATCATATATACCAAGCATTGAAAAACTTAGGATGGTGAACTCTGGTACCGAAGCAACCATGAGTTGCATAAGGCTCGCCAGAGGAACCACTGGTAAAAATAAAATAATTAAATTTATTGGCTGTTATCACGGTCATGTCGATTCACTTCTCGTTAAGGCTGGATCAGGCCTAGCAACGTTGGGTGTTCCTGACTCTCCAGGCATTCCTGAAGAACTATCCAAGCTAACCCTCACCCTTCCTTATAATGATATTGATTCTGTTGAAAAAGCTTTCGAGAAGTATGGAGATGATATTGCTGCAATTATTGTTGAACCAATTGCAGGGAATATGGGCTTTATTGAACCAGATCTAGAATTTCTACAATATCTTCGCGATATCACATCCCAAAACAATTCAATACTTATTTTTGATGAGGTCATGACAGGGTTCAGGGTTGCACGTGGTGGTGTTCAAGAACTAACTGGCATTGAAGCTGATTTAACTGCTTTAGGTAAGATTGTTGGTGGTGGCTTGCCAGTTGGAGTGTATGGAGGAAAAGCGTCCATCATGAATAATGTCTCTCCAGATGGTCCTGTTTATCAAGCTGGAACACTTTCAGGAAACCCAATCGCAGTGAGTGCAGGTACTGCATTGCTAAAACAGTTAAAAGATAAAACGCTCTATGAAAAACTTGAAGCTAATGCATACCTATTCTTAACCATGATTGGTGAATATTGTAAAAAAGAAAATATTCCTTTTTCATATTCTGCTCGTGGTGGAATGTTTGGTTTCTTTTTCAGTGAGACGCTTCCAAAAAATTTTGATGATGTAAGCAATAGCAATATCGAAATGTTTAGCTTATTTTTTAGGGGCATGCTTGAAAGAAATATTTATCTTCCTCCTTCAGCATATGAAAGTTGTTTTATTTCAAGCCAGCATGACGAAAATAAAGTAAGAAAAGCAGCAAAAACTGCAATTGAGGTTTTAAAAGATATAAAAGATGAAGTTTGATGTTTTAGGCTTGGGTAACGCTCTGGTGGACGAAACATTTTATGTAGAAAAAGAGTTTCTCGAAGGCACAGACTTATTTTTTAATCAATTTAAGTCTATCTCATATGAAAAGCAGGAAGCCATACTGGCAAAGCTGCCGAGTGGGGAAACTCCTGATGTCATGTGTGGAGGCTCTACCACTAACAGTCTTGTGGCTACTTCAAATTTTGGAACAACTTGTGGGCATATCTGCCAACTTTCTGATGATGATAGAGGAAAGCTCTATGAGCAAAATTTAAAAGACAATGGCATTTACAGTTTGAATAATTTTTATCATCAAGATATCAGGACAGGTAGATGCCTAGTATTTATAACACCTGCCAGTGAAAGAACAATGGGTACATACTTAGGCGCATCTGAAAGATTAGTTTTTGATGAAAGTTTTATCACTCATGCCAACAATTCAAAAATTGTCTTTTCTGAAGGTTATCAATTCACCTCTGACGAAAACTTTGAAGCTTTCTTCAGAGTTCTAAGTGAGATGAATAAGGAAGTAAAATTTGCTTTGAGTCTATCTGATCCAGGAGTGGTTCAAGGTTTTAGAGATAGGTTTGAAAAAGTTATTGCTAAAAGAAAGATAGATTATCTTTTCTGCAATCAAGAAGAGGCCATAGCTCTTGTTGGCGAAAGTTTTGCTGACAAGCTAAAACAAATCTCTGTAAATTTTGTAGTTACTAATGGCGCAGAAAATTCCATTGTCTTTGATGGCATAGGTATATCAAAAATCAATGCATTTAAAGTCGATGCAATTGATTCAAATGGTGCTGGCGATATTTTTGCCGGCGCAGCATTGCATAAAGTTATAGAGGGTGAAAATTTTGCTGAAGCTTGTAAATTTGGCAATTTTGCATCGTCAAGAATAGTTCAAGAGAAAAGTCCACGCCTCACTATAAAAGGATACAAAAACCTCCTTCAAAATTTTAAGGATACGTGAATCCCAGCATATATAACGACAAAAGATTTGGGATCAATCAAGCAGATATCTCAAAGAATGCCTTATCAATAATTTCAAGACTACATAAAAATGGTTTTGATGCATTCATTGTTGGTGGAGGAATTAGAGATTTAATAAAAGGGTTAGGGCCAAAAGATTTTGATATTGTCACCAACTGCGAACCTGAGAAGATTAGAGGATTATTTAAAAACTCAAGAATTATTGGACGTCGTTTCAAACTTGTTCACATAGCATTTCCTAATGAAATAATTGAAACAACAACATTTAGATCTGGCATCAATACTGATTCAGAATCAATTGAAATAAATGATCAAGGCAGGATCATAAGCGATAACATTTATGGCACACAGGAAGAAGATGCCTATCGCAGAGATTTAACCATCAATGCAATTTATTACAATCCAATAACTAAAGAGATCATTGACTATACAGATGGAGTAAAGGACCTTAAAGAAAGACGAATAAGATTCATAGGTGATGCAGAAAAGCGCATTATTGAAGATCCTGTAAGGATTTTGCGAGCCATTAGATTCGCAGCAAAATTAAACTTCACAATTGACAAAGCTATTGCTAATGCAATTGATAATCACAAACATCAGCTGTTTCAAGTGCCACAGGCAAGACTTTATGAAGAGATAATAAAACTTTTTATGTCTGGCCATGCACTAAATTCTTACGTACTGCTTCAAAAATATGGCATTTTTGATTTAATTTTTCCTCACGTGAAGAATAGCGCAGATAATTTTGATGACTTTTATAAGAATGCTTTTGCCCAGACCGATGACAGAGTAAAAATTGGAAAAAAATTAAATGTTGGGTTCCTATACGCAACTTTGCTGTGGCCAGCAATTTTCATCAAGTCAAATATTGGCCAAAAAATAAATTACAAAAAGTTCTATCAAATAATTGCTACGTCTATCAGAAAACAACAAACCATCACTACAATACCGAGAAGATTCACAAGTTTTATTAAAGATGCTTGGATGCACCAAATAAGATTTGATCGAGTTGGAAAAAAATCGATTAGTTTTACACAAAATATTCGTTTCAGAGCTGCTTATGATTTTTACCTCTTAAGAGAAACTTTAGAACCTTCACTTAGTCAAAAAATAA
>JBELJV010000011.1:0-9013 GCA_042090165.1 Gammaproteobacteria bacterium | reverse complement strand
TATGATTTTTACCTCTTAAGAGAAACTTTAGAACCTTCACTTAGTCAAAAAATAAAATGGTGGACAGAATTTAAGGCTGCAAACTATGATAAAAAAGTTAGGTTAATAAATTCTTTTAAGAAATATGGAAAAAAGTAGAATTCCAAATTACATAGCTATTGAGGGCCCAATTGGTGTAGGCAAAACCTCGCTTGCAAAACAAATATCTCAGGAATTTGGCCATGCATTGTGTCTTGAAAAACCTGATGAAAACCCTTTTTTAAACTCTTTTTATGAAAATACTCAAAAATACGCTTTTGCCACTCAAATGCATTTTGTCATGCAGAGATCGCAACAAATAAATATGTATTTTTCTGATGATTTAATAGAAAAACCCATAGTTTCAGATTTTATTTTTCAGAAGGAAGATTTATTTGCTGAATTGAACCTCAGTGCAGATGAATTAAATATTTTTAAAGAGATAAAAACAAAATTTTATGAAACCTTCCCTAAGCCTGATCTAATAATCTACCTACAAGCTTCACCAAAACAAATATTTGAACGCGTAAGAAAACGTGGACGTACATATGAAGACAGTATCTCTTTAAATTATCTTGAGAGTGTGTGTGAAAAGTATGCAGAATTCTTCTTTAATTACTCTGAATCGCCTCTTTTAGTTCTGAACGTTGATAATGTTGACTTTATGGCTAATAAACTAGATTTAGCCAGAGTAATTGATTGTTTAAAAAAAGAGATTGTTGGAAAAGAGTTCATCAATTTGGCTCCTGGATTTTTTTAATGGAAATTAACATTACAAAACTAGAGCAAACAGAAGCCTTTGGAAAAGCAATTGCAAGTTTTTTAGTTACATCTAATGATTTCAATATTATTTACTTAGATGGGAATCTTGGAGCAGGCAAAACAACCCTTGTTCGAATCATATTGAAGGCACTGGGATGGTCAGGGGCTGTTAAAAGCCCAACATTCAGTATTCTTGAGGAATATCACATTAATGGAATTGATATATTTCATACCGATCTGTATAGGCTTAATGGTCAAAATGATTTTGACATGTTGGGGCTTGAAATAAATCAGAATAAGAGAGGTGTACTGTTTGTGGAGTGGCCTGAAAAAATTGAGAAGTTTAGAATCGGTAATGAAATTTATATAAAGCTTGAACATAAGATTGAATACAGATTAGCTGATATTTCTTCTGACAATCAAGACTTACTAGACAGCATTGATCGGATCAAACTCAACAACCCAGCTTGATATTTCTTTTTTGTTTTCATCAACCTTCTTAACAAAAGAGTCAAGTTCCATAAATAATTTATTTTTGTTTGCACTTTGAATAATGCAAAACATCTTAAATTTGTGACCAATTTTCTGTACAGGGCTTTCAAACGGACCATAAACCTCAATATCAGATACCGATAAGATTTTTTTTGCTTCAACTAAAAATTTACGAAGTCTTGAAGGATTAGAATCTTCAGCTTTTAAATATGCTAGATTTATGAATGGTGATAATTGCAATTGCTTTCTTTCTTTAAGAATCTCATTTGAAATTGTTTCGAAGTCTCCACTTTTGATTAATGCAAACATAGGATGATCAGCAACTCTTGATTGCAGGTATACATTACTTTCAATACCCGCTCTGCCTGCTCTGCCTGCTACCTGAATTAATAATTGAATTGTTTGCTCTTGCAAGTGAATGTCTGCTCCAAATAGACCAAAATCTAAATTTAGAACTACTATCAAAGAAACCTTTTTGAAATCATGGCCTTTTGCGAGAAGTTGCGTGCCAACAAATACCTTAGGATCAGTGCTCTTGAGTAACTTAATATTATCTTCCCTTCTAGTCTTCCCAGATATTGAATCTCTATCGACACGAATAACATCTCTTTCAGGAATATATTGGTGCAATGCTTCTTCCACCTGTTGGGTACCAACTCCTTTATAGTCAAAATCATTCTCGCCACAATCAGGGCATGATGATGGAATAGCCCAGGCTGATTCACATCTATGGCATTTTAATCTCCTTACATTCTGGTGCAGGACTAAAGGAGAGTCACAACAATTGCTTTTAGCTATCCAACCACAAGAATTACACAAAAAAACAGGAGCATAGCCCCTTCGATTTAATAAAATTAGTGTTTGATTGGCATCAGAGTAATTTTTAGTTATTTTTTGCATTAATTTGGAGGAAATTCCTCCATCTAATTTCTCTTTATTTATGCTGACAACTTCAATTTGAGGCTTTTGTGTTTTAGATATCCGTTTTGTTAATTTACTAATGCCAATATCGCCAGCATAAGCTTTATTCAAGGTACTAAATGATGGCGTAGCTGAGGCTAAATTAATTTGAGCTCTACCTTTATGCAAGAATTCAATTATTTTTCTTGCATCGTATCTAAAACCATCTTGCTGTCGATAAGATTGATCATGCTCTTCATCAAAGAAAATAGTTTTTAAATTATTAATTGGCAAGAAAACTGCCGATCTGGTGCCAATGATAACTTTTGGCTTGTCCGACTTTGCAGCAAGCCAAACCTTATATCTTTGCAATTCAGTTAAGCCAGAATGAAAAATATACACAGAATCACCGAAACTATTTTTAAAGTTTTCATAAATTTGAGGAGTTAAAAATATTTCAGGGACAAGAATTAAAGCACTGCTTCTGGATTCAAGGACAGTTTTGACTTTATGTTTATAAACTTCGGTTTTGCCTGATGATGTAATCCCAAAAATTAAAGATTTACTTGTTTTTGGCTGATTTAACTGCTCTAAGCATTCATCTTGTTCTTTCGTAAGATGATGAAAACTAGAATCATTGATCTTAAGATCACAAATCTCATTTTTATATTTTGTTAATTCTGACTGAAATTTCTTTTTTCTTAATAAAGTTGGTAAAAAAGCATCAATCACATCACCAATTGGATGCAGATAGGCTTTGGCAATAGAGGTTATTTGGTTTATTTCAGTTTTATTGAAGGTTGGTGTCATATCATCAAGGGTTTCTAAGACCTCTTTAAGCTTATATTTACTGTTATGATCAGTTTTTTCATCGATTACCACCCCAACTACTTTTCTTCTTCCAAATTCAACAAGAACCCTTTTCCCCAACAAGGTTTGAGATGTTTTGTTGATATAGGTAAATGTAGTTCTTAAAGGGGTGGGAATTGCGACATCAACAAAATTCATGAATTTATTGTAATAGATTATTTATTTGATATTATTTCACACTCTAAATATTAGTTATGAAGAAAAATTTACATCCAGAATATCGTCCAGTACTTTTCCATGATACTGCTGTGGATCACTATTTTCTTATTAATTCAACTTTAGAAACAACTCAAACAAAAGAATGGGAAGATGGCAAAACATATCCATATTTCATTATCGAAACATCCTCTGCATCACACCCTTTTTACACTGGTCAGCAAAGAGTTATGGATACAGGTGGTAGAGTTCAAAGGTTTGAGAAGAAGTTTGGTAAAAAGGGTTAATCAACCCCGGTACTGCCAAAACCTTTATTACCCCGTTCAGTTTCTGTAAATTTATCTACAAGATCTAGTTCAACTTGATTCACTCTAATTATTACAAGCTGTGCAACACGTTCACCCGGGTTGATGACAATTTCACTTTCTGATCTATTCCATAATGAAATACTCAAAGGTCCTTGATAATCTGAATCAATAAGGCCAAGCAAATTACCACAAACTAGACCTTTTTTAGCCCCTAATCCAGATCTTGGTATCACTAACGCAGCGAAATTGTTATCTTCAATAAAAATAGAAATTCCAGATGGAATTATTGTTGATTCATTGGGGCTCAAGTTAATTGATTCATCGCAACACGCAATAAGGTCCATGCCTGCAGAACCCGTAGTTTGGTATCTTGGAATATCAAATTCAGTGCCTATTCTATTGTCGAGGATTTTGTATTTAAGTTTCATAGTTGAAGCGATAATTATTGCATAAAATTCATTGTTATTTTATTATCTTCGTTCTTATGAGTAAGGTGTGCGACGTAACAGGCAAAAAAGCAATGGTGGGCAATCATGTTTCCCATGCTAAGAACCGTGTGAAAAGACTTTTCAAGCCAAATCTTCACAAACATAAATTCTGGGTAGAATCAGAAAATAAGTTCGTGATACTTACAGTTTCTACAAAAGGCATGAGAATCATTGATAAAAATGGTATTGATGCTGTTCTTAAAGACATAAGAGCCAAAGGTATAAAAGTATAGTGCTTTTCCTTGCTTCGGCTTCACAAAGACGGACTGAACTTCTCGATTTAATGCAAATCACGCATAAAGTAATTCCGCAAGATTTTGATGAGGACTCTATACAATCACAAGATCCCATTGAGTGTTCACAGCAAATCGTTAAAGGCAAAAATATTAGCGCACGTGAACTCCTGAAAAATAATGATGAAGACACACCTATTATGACGGCTGACACACTGGTATTTACCCCTTCAAACAAAATTATTGGAAAGCCTAAAGACCATGACCATTCAAGACAGATGTTAAATGAGTTTTCAAATCAAACGCATAGCGTTTTTTCAACTGTAATGATTAGCAACTCAGAGAAGTCATTGATCACAACATGCAAAACACTTGTGACGTTTAAAGAACTTAGTGAGGATGAGATAGAAAAGTATGTATTGTCAGAAGAGGGCTTTGGTAAGGCTGGTGCTTATGGAATTCATGGTCCAGCTGGCAAATACATTACTTCAATATCTGGCAGTTACACAAATGTTGTAGGGCTGCCCATGCATGAGACATACGAACTATTACGCCCATTTAACCTTGCCTAGTTTCTGTTAGCAAAATCAATTATCTTTTGCTTAACAACTGGCATCTTATCTAAAATTCCCATGCCGCTCTTTAGTAGCAAACTACCAAGTTCATTGGCATTTCCAAAAGCCCCATAAAGACTTTGAATAATCCAGGTCATTTGCAAGTTTCGCATACTTCTTTCTTTACTATATCTGTCTAATGTGGCTTGGTTTAAATTCATAAATTCATCTAAATTATCATTTATAAATATGACATCACCAATACCAAGGTTTAGTCCTTGTCCCGCCATTGGATGAAAAGTATTTGCAGCGTCACCACACAGAATCACATTATTTTCATATAATTTTGTTGCTCTGCTGTGCTTCAGCTCAAAACCATTACCGAAATTCACATCGGTGAGATCAAAACTTAAATTATATTTTTCATTAAGCTGCTCTAATTGTGTTTTTGGATCAGATGTAATGTTTGTGCAAAGAATGATCGAGTAATACTCTTCATCCTTAATGTTCAATGGCAGCAATGCTAAAGTTCCAAAATTAGAAAAATATTGTCTTGCTTCATTATTGTGCTGAGATTTGACTAAACATACATGTGCTTTTTGGCCATAGAACCACTCCTCAACATTACAGCCTGAAAGTTCTCTTATTTTTGAGCTTGTGCCGTCCGAAGCAATAATTATTTGTCCTGAATAGTTGCCATTTGATGTGCTAACTTCAATCAGCTTGTCATTGCTCATAGAATTAATCGCTGTGCCCCATGAGATATCATCATTCAAATCATTTAAAAGTTTTTCATGAAGGTCGTCCAAGGCACAAATTGATGAAATTTTTTCTTGGTCTAAATCAAGAGTCAGAGCTTGAGCTGCATCTTGAAATAAATTCATGCTGTTTACCGGTGTAGCCCATGCATTAAGATCTAATTTACTATCTACTATATTAAGAAAACGTATTGAATCTGACGTTAAGGCAACTGTTCTTGATGGGTTTATAAAAGGCTGAGAGTTTTTCTCAAGAATCTTAAAAGAGATATTTTTTTTCTTAAGGACTTTGCCTAAAAGGCAGCCTATGACACCAGCACCAGCAATTAATACTTCTTTCTGCATTACTGCATTAGTCCCTCAATCTCATCTGCTTTAGACGGAACAAGAGAAGTAAGATTTTCATATCCAGCATCGGTAGCCAGGATGTCATTTTCAATTCTTATACCAATGCCCTTCCACTTGTCATCAACATTTGCAGTCTGATTTATGTATATCCCTGGCTCAATTGTCATGACCATATTTTTTTGGAAGGTTACTTCCTTTTCATCAATTGAGTACGGACAGTCATCATGCACATCAAGACCTAACCAATGGCCAATTTTGTGATAATAAAACTCTCTAAAGAGCTGTTTATCCATGATCTCATCCATGCTTTGTGTTAAAAAGCCTAGATCTTTTAACCCTTGGGATAATGATAATTCTGAGGCTTTTTGTGGGTCTGTGCAATTTGCTCCAATTTGTATGGCTTCGCATGCTTTGATGTGTGCCTCTAAAACAATATCGTAAACTGCTCTCTGTTCTGCACTAAACTTACCATTGATAGGGTATGTTCTTGTGATATCGGAAGCATAAAGGCCCCATTCACAACCGGCATCAACCAACACAAGCTCGCCATCGGCAATTGGCTGATTATTATCAATGTAATGTAGTATGCAAGCTCTCTCCCCACCGGCAACTATTGGGGTATAAGAAATATCTTTAGATCCGTGTGATTTAAATTCGTTTAGGTACATCGTTTCTAAATCAAATTCCGACATTCCAACCTTAGCCATACTGATCACAGCTTTGTGTGTCAAAGCTGCAATTTCGCATGACTTTCTCATTAAACTTAATTCAGAATCTTCTTTGACTAACCTCATCATTCCAAGCTGGTTACTAAAGTTTTTTAAATCAATGTTCGCTTGATGTCTTTCCATTGAATTAGCTGCTGTAATCCATTTAATAACTTGTTGGTCAAAATCTTTGTTTTTGCCAACCAAGGCATAAACTGTTGATGTGCCATTGATAATCTGAGGGGCTAATTGATCAATATCATTAATGTCAAAACCATCATCAAAATTAAATTCATCAGCTGCAGCCTGATACCCCCACATAAACCCGTCCCATTTTTCTAATTCGGGGTTCTTATTTCTACAAAAGATATAAGCTGTGCCATCACTTTTAAGCAGCATCACGGAATTTGGCTCGTTGAAACCAGTCAAGTAAAAAAAGTTACTGTCTTGCCTAAATGGAAATGTAGTATCATTATTTCTTGGGACAATATTTGATGAGCAAAGCATCAAAACAGAGTTACTTTCCATCTGGCTAGCAACTTTTGCTCTGCGTTCTTTGAATATTGAAATGTTTAAATCAGTCATAGACAGATATTATGCACGAAAAAATTAAAAAATTATCAGGTCTTGTAGACAAACTTATAGAACAAAACTTCAAATTAAAGACCGAATCTAAGTCTTTGCGTAATTCAATAATGGAATTGAGAAATAAAATTGAACGTTTAGAGCAAGATAATCAAAGACTTATAATCAATTCCTCCGCTAAGAAAAATAATGAGTGATCAATTTTCCGGCACAAAAGATGTTGCCGATAATCTTGCATTTAGCTTAGATAATTTAAATTCTTATCTTGAATCAGCTTGTCCAGAAGTTGAAACAATAAATTCTTACAAGCAATTCAAAGGTGGTCAGTCAAACCCAACATACTTATTAACTGCAGAATCTCAAAAATATGTTTTAAGACGAAAGCCTCCTGGCAAACTGCTAAAAAGTGCTCATGCTGTAGACAGAGAATACAAGGTCATCACCGCATTGGAACATACATCAGTACCTACACCCAAAACTTATCACCTATGTGAAAATCTAGAAATCATTGGAACTGATTTTTATATCATGGAGTACTGCGATGGGGTGATTTATTGGGATCCTGTCGCATCAGAGGCTTCCATTGAAAGAAGGAAGGGCATATTTGATCAACTTAATTTTGGCATTAGCGCCCTCCATGCACAAGACTATAAAAACCTGGGGCTTGAAGATTTTGGGAAAGAGGGGAACTACATAGAAAGGCAAATATCGAGATGGTCTAAACAATATTTTGAGTCAGAAACTGAAGTTCTTGATTCAATGCATAAGCTAATTGACTGGTTGCCAGCCCGCACACCCGAACAGAAATACACTTCCATAGTTCATGGTGATTACCGACTTGATAATGTGGTAATGACCCATGATGACAAGAATATGGCCATGCTTGACTGGGAGCTTTCGACCATAGGTGATCCGCTTGCTGATTTTGGATATCACTGTTTGCTTTGGCATATTGGAAAAATTGATGATGAAGCATCAAAAAATTTAGGCATTCATACCGAAAAAGAATACCTAGATCTATATTTAACTAGAACAAAAATGGAATTAGAGAGTGAGTGGGATTTTTATATCATATTTTCTCTTTTTAAAGTTGCTGGCATTTGCCAAGGCATCTTGGGCAGAGTGAGGGATGGCACTGCTGCAAGTGATTTTGCAATACAGATGGGTAAACGCGCTAAAATGTTTGCTGATTTAGGTTGGGAGAAAGCCAAAAAAATATCATGAGCACTATCAATACACTCCTAGATGAAATGTGGGAAAGCTATATTTCATACACTCCATCAGCAGCAAAAATTGCCAAGCTTTTTGATGAGAACATAGTAAACGATCACATTGCTTTTAGAACTTTGAATTTGGAGGCATGCAATATCCATAAACAAGCAAACTATTTATCTAAATTTGGTTATAGGGTTGGTGGTGATTATTATTTTGAACAAAAAAAACTAAATGCCATCCACCTGGAAAACAAAAACAGCAACCTACCAAAAATATTCTTATCAGAACTTATGTTGGAAAAGTTTTCACCAGAGCTTAATGATTGTTTTAAGAATATTGTCAATTCCATCGACATCTCAGAAAAAGATTTATTTATGGGTGGCCGATCATGGGACATAGACTTTGAGATTTACAAGAAACTTTCAGAAGAATCAGAATATGCTTCATGGCTTTATGTGTGGGGCTTTTGTCCAAATCATTTTACAGTTTCAATCAATCACCTAAGTGCTTATCAGGACATCACCGAGGTCAATGATATGCTCAAGATGAATGGCTTTACGCTCAACAGTGCTGGAGGTGAAGTTAAGGGCACTCAAGAAGCACTATTAGAACAATCATC
>JBELJV010000070.1:0-3515 GCA_042090165.1 Gammaproteobacteria bacterium | reverse complement strand
TGCAATTATACACAAAAATTATTAAATAAGTACTTCGAGAAATAAGTTTTTATATTTTAAAACTTAATTATCTCGTCTTTATCCCAAAGCCCCCAATAGGCCCCAACATCGCCTTCTGCTTCTACTTTCCATGACTCATCAAAAGACGAAAAATAAAACATATCAATGTTTTGATCTTTAGACCAAAGCTGAGCATTAATGAAGTACTTTAGATAATTTGTATAGGATGGGTGAGCGCCCCATAAATCACTGCCCTCACTGGGCCATCCTGTTTCAGTAATGATAACTTTTTTACCGCCTGATGCTTTAATTGCCTCGTTATACATATCTTTCATGTATAACAAAGAGTATTCTGCTGCGCACCCTTCCCAAAATGGATAACAGTTAGCAAGGATAACATCGCATGCATAAGTTATATTGGGTCTATCTCTAAACTCATAATATGCGTCAACATAACCAACAGGAATGTTACTAGTATTGTCTTTGAAATGATTAATATATGAAATTAGTCGGTCTTCTTCTAATTCTTTTCTATAAATTACTTCATTTCCAACAGCAGCAACGTCAACTAGATTATTGTTTGCTAGCTCAACTAACCCCTCTATTTCTTTATCGTTGCTCTCAAGATCATCACTAAGCCATGCTCCAACAAGTGTTTTAAAACCCATATCTTTAGCAATTTTAACTATTCGTGCGTGCTCATTTAATGAAGAAAATGTCCTGATAGATGACGTATATGGTTTCAATATTTGAAGACGTCTGATAATTTGATCATCTGAAACTATGTCTCCAGGCTGTTGTGTACCTTCATAAAGACTAAAACAAATACCGTGAATTTTGCTTTTAAGAATTTTCTGACAAAGCTTCCTTAATTCATCTTGTGATAACTTATCAAGATTGGTCCCTAATAAAGATAATATTTTTTCATCTCTTAAAGACATGTTTTTTTACATTTCTCCTTTTCTTTCATTTAATTGCGTTCTGATTTCTTTAGCCATGTTCTCATTTATTTCGTAGTCACTCATTACATAGATAGCAATTAATGTACCAATAATTGGAATGGTAGAGTAGGCTATCCTTAAACCCGTTAATGCTCCGTCAGGTTGCGAGGCAGCATCAGCTGAAAATCCAACGTAATACATAATTAATCCAGATAATAAACCAGCAAGCGCCGTTCCAAGTTTAACCATCCACCAATAAATTGCTCCAAATGACCCTTCTTTTCTTGGAAGACCATTTTCAAGTTCCTCATAATCACAAGTGTCAGCAGTCATACTCATCATTAAAGTAAAAAGACCGCCTATTCCAAACGAAAAGAACGGTAATGCAAAAAGAAACATATATGGTTTTCCGGGAATAAAAAGAAACCAAAATAAAATGTATCCAATTATGGAAATGCTTTGAGAAACAATAAAGGTCTCCTTTTTCCCATACTTTTGTGCCATTTTAGATACTATAGGTATTACTAAAAATGTTGTGACAATTGCCCCTACGCTTCCGTGCAATGTTGGCCATGGGCTAGCTGCAGATGCATCTCCTAAAAATAGATAATGAACAATTATAAAAAATGAAAATGCTGCGATTGTTTGAAAAGAATTAAAAACTAAGAAAGTTGCTATACATAACTTTCTAAATGGAACATTTTTCCATGCATCTTTAAATATATGAATAATATTTATTAAACTATTTCCAATATTTTCTCTAGTAATAGGTACTAAATGGTCATCATTTAATGTAGATTTGCTCTTTATAAAAACAGCAGGAATTATTGCAAGCAAAGTACATATAATTCCAAAAACTATAGATAGGATTCTTGTTCCTGATGCTGGATCAACAAAAATAGTAGGATCGTAAATAATTATCCATATCCATGGGGCCAATACCCAAGCAAACTGACCTATAAATTGTGAGACTGCCATTATTTTTGTTCTCTCATGAAAGTCATCACTCATCTCATAGCCCATTGCGACAAATGGGATTCCAAAAATTGTTATGCCTAGATAAAAAAGAAGGTTAAAGACTAAGAAGTACCAGAAATTAAAAGCTTGCCCATTCTCTGCATACAATTGCCAAGATAAAATGAAGGCTATTCCAGTTAATATGCCTCCAAAGAATACATACTGTCTTCTTTTACCCCACTTAGATTTTGTATTATCTGAAATAAAGCCCATCAAAGGGTCAGTAATTGCATCAATAAATCTTGGTATAAAAGCAATAATTCCATATAAAAGCGGACTAAAACCAAGATCCTGGATTAAAACCACTATAAATATTGATAAAAGTGCTGGGAATAGTTGATTTGCCAACATCCCCAAGCCAAAAGCTATTTTTTGTCCCATCGGAACACTATTAATGATATTTTCTTCGCTTTTCATATGAACTCCCCCTTGGATTCACATATTTAGTTGATGTCAAAGTTAACATATGCGTTCTTCACAACATCAAACGTCATTTTCTTATTCCTATTAATATCTACTATTCCCCAATATTCTTCATTTGCCGTTCCATCATATGGAGTGCCGTCACTATTCGGTGCTGATCCACCAGTATCTTGCTTAGCAGGATTACCAGCCTTCCATAAACCATCTGTGAACTGAAAGACAAATGATCCAATATTCTTATCACTATTTGATAAAACTTTATCTAAAATTATTTTATTAGCATCAGCTTGAGCGAGTTGGTTCTCACCTTTTGTATACTTTTTTGTTGATTTGGTCATATAACTATCTGCACCCAACTCTGCAAAATACATAGGTTTGTCACTAATTAATTTCCATTCATTAAAGATTGATTCTGGCTCATCCCATCTATAAACATTCATTCCCCAAACTTGAACGCTAGATGCAATACTAATTGCATCTTTGCTCGGCAAATCTCCGTGGGCAGAAGAAACCAATCTATTAGGATCTTCAATTTGAATCATTCTGGATACCAACTCCATTGCTTTGTACCAGTTATTGATATCACCACCAAACCATTGAGGGTTGTAATTATATTCATTGCCAAGTTCCCACATAAGAATAGCCTCATGATTTTTATATTTTTTTACATAGTCTATAAAAGTACCTGAAACAATATCGAATCGCCCTTTTTGGTTATATCCAAAACTTATTACAACTTTAATTCCAGCAGCTTGAAGCTCATCAAGCACTTCAATATCATCAATAGGCTCATAAACCCTTAGTGTGTTAATACCAGCTTCTTTTATTAGAATTAAGTCTTCTGTAAGAGATTCAAAACTTCTTTTTGTTTTTCCAATTTTTACAGGATGATAGCAAATTCCTTTCATATAAAATGGTTTGCCATCAACAATCATTTTGTTGTTTCTAATCTCAACTTCAATACCAAATGAAAAAATAGAAAAGAGTAAAAAAGTAAATATAAAAATATTTTTCATAATCATTCTTCTTTGATTGTAATCGGCGGAATGTTGGAATCTTTTAAAAGTGCTTCAAAATTACCGTTATATGTTTTTTCTATTGGATTACCGCCTCTGGTTAAGTTGTTAAAAACTC
>JBELJV010000010.1:9416-19780 GCA_042090165.1 Gammaproteobacteria bacterium | reverse complement strand
AAAGCTGCAACTAAAACCGAAGAGTAAATTACTATGATCACAGCACAGTTAGTTAAAGAACTAAGAGATAGAACAGGCATATCTATGATGGATTGCAAATCTGCATTAACAGAAACAGATGGAGATATTGAAAAAGCTATTGAAGTTCTAAGGAAAAAAAGTGTTCTTAAGGCAGAAAAAAAATCAGGCCGACAGACTAATGAAGGAGCAATAGTTGTTGGCGCCTCTGCGGATGGTAAATTCCTTGTTGAAGTAGATACTGAAACAGATTTTGCTGCAAAAGATGCAGACTTTCAGGTTTTCTTGAAAGATCTAGCAGATTTTTGCTCATCAAATAACCCAAATGATGTTGAGCACCTTAATGAACTATTCAAAGACAGCCTTTTAGGCATAATCCAAAAAATTGGGGAAAATATCAAGATTTCTCACTACAGCAAATTGTCAGATAAAGGTGGATTTGTATTTTCATATGTTCATACAGACAATAAACTTGCAGCACTCGTAAAACTAGATTCTGCTAATGAAGAGCTTGGCAGAGATATAGCTATGCAAATTGCAGCTAACAACCCACTTGCCTTATCTGTTGATGATATTGACCCAACAATAATTGACAAAGAAAAAGAAATTGCTCTTGCTACGCTCGAAGGTGAAAACAAACCCGATGATATAAAAGAAAAAATTGTGGTGGGTAAAATTGCAAAGTTTCAAAAAGAAAACTCATTACTTGAACAACCATTCATCAAAAATCCTGACCAAAAAATTAAAGAATTACTAGGTGACGCTTCAATTCTTGGCTTTGCAAGGAAAAAGGTTGGAGAGTGAGCTCTCTCACTTATAAAAAAATCCTCTTAAAATATAGCGGAGAGGCTGTTGCTGGAACAGCTGATCAAGGTATTGACCCCAAAGTTCTTCACTTTATGTCACAAGAAATAAAGAGTGCTTCTAAAAAAGGTGTTTCTATTGGTGTGGTAATCGGGGGTGGAAATTTATTTAGAGGACAAGAACTTCATCAAGACGGAATAGATAGAGTAGCTGGCGATCATATGGGAATGTTGGCTACAGTAATGAATGGAATTGCACTTAGAGATGCTTTGGAAAGAAATGGTGTTAAAACAAGAGTCATGTCTGCCATTCCTATGCCAGGCATAGTAGAACATTTTGATAGAAGGCTTGCAATTCAACTTCTTGAGGCTGGTTTCGTTGTTATATTTACAGCTGGAACTGGTAATCCATTCTTCACTACTGATACAGCAGCATGTTTAAGAGCAATTGAGATTAATGCAGATTTAATGCTCAAAGCTACCAAGGTCGACGGAGTTTATTCAGATGATCCAGTAAAGAATCGATCTGCAGAGCTTTATGATTCATTGTCTTTTGACGAAGCAATAACAAAAAATCTTAAAGTTATGGATACAACGGCACTTACTTTAGCTAGAGATAATTCAATGAAGATTAAGGTATTTAATTTTAAGAAACAAGGTGGTTTACTTGATATAGTAGAGGGTAAAAATATAGGAACGGTGATATCAAATGGATAAGTATCAAGAAATTTTAGATTTATGTGATGAAAGAATGAATTCATCACTTTTAAACTTTGGAGATAATCTCAAAAAAATTAGAACAGGCAGAGCGAACCCAGCAATGCTTGATGGAATTATGGTCGATTACTATGGGAACATGACACCACTGAACCAGTGCTGTTCAATTACAGTTGAAGATTCAAAAACGTTAAGCCTCTCCCCATGGGATAAAAGCCTAGTCCAAGAAATTGATAAAGCTATTCAAAAATCTGATCTTGGAATTAATCCAAATGTCTCTGGCGATGTGATAAGGATTATTATGCCGCCACTAACAGAAGAATCTCGTATTGATTTAACAAAAAAAGCTAAAGCAGAAGCTGAAAATGGCAGAATCGCAATAAGAAATATCAGACGGGATGCATTAACTTCAATGAAAGCCTTGGAAAAAGATGGCGAACTTACTGAAGATGATATTTCAGATTCAGAGAAAGACATTCAGGACGTTACCTCAAAATATATCAAACTAGTGGATGACTCTCTTGCCGCTAAAGAGAAGGATCTGCTCACAATATAATGGCTCACGCTAATAAAGTAGCCATCATCATGGATGGTAATAGGCGTTGGGCAAAAAAAAATAATCTGCCTGCCTCCTCTGGACACAGAAAAGGAATTGAAACCCTAATTGAGATTGTAAAATCTGCGAAGCAAAACAAAGTTAACAATCTTATCGTCTATGCATTTTCAACTGAGAACTGGTCTAGGGAGAGTTTTGAGGTAAATGCGCTTATGAATTTGATAAATTTTGGTGTCGACGTAAAACTTAATGAGATTCAAGAAAATGAAGTAAAGCTCGAATTTATTGGCGACCTGAAGACCTTGCCAAAAAATGCTCAGCAAGGAGTTAAAAAATGTATTGAAGCAACGAAGCATTTTGATGGCTTCACTTTGACTGTAGCTTTAAATTACGGCGGTATATCTGACATCTTAAATGCATTCAAAGAATTGCAAAACGATGGTTTAGAGCTCAACGAGGAAAACTTTCTTGCTAAAACACAATTAGGAAACAACGATCTAGATATTTTTATAAGAACAGGCGGAGATATGAGGTTAAGCAACTTTTTATTGCCAAATATTGGTTATTCAGAATTATTCTTCACTGACAAACTTTGGCCAGAATTCACTTCTAATGACTTTGAGGATGTGCTTAAAGATTTTGATGAGCGTAACAGAAGGTTTGGAAAATGAAAACTTTATCTTTATTTGGATTCACTGGTTCAATAGGGACGCAAGCGCTGAATATTGTTAGAGACAACAAAGAAAGCTTTGAACTTGACGTCTTGGTTTGCAATCAAGATATTGATAAAGCTATTGTGGTTGTTGAGGAGTTTGAACCAAAGCATATATTTTTCTCCAATCCAGATGCTAAAGAAAAATTCAAAGAAAAGAATAATTTTGATACAGAGTTATTTGATAGTCTTGAGCAATTAACTGCTTATCTAGAGGAAAACCATAGTGATCTATATCTGTCAGCCATAAGTTCATTTGAATGTCTTGAGCTGACAATGGTTGCTGCAAGATCAGGTAGGTCATTGTTATTAGCCAATAAAGAAAGTCTTGTAGTTCTTGGCGATGTAATTATTAATGAAGCTAAACGTTCAAACACAGATATTATTCCTATTGATTCAGAACATTTCTCTTTATTTTGCTCTTTAAGAAAAATGGATAATCACGATATCAATAAAGTATTTATTACAGCTTCAGGTGGCCCTTTCATTGGTCAAAGTATCGAACAAGTTAAAAATAAATCTGTAACCGAAGCTTTAAAGCATCCAAACTGGGACATGGGGAGCAAGATAACTATCGATTCAGCAACTTTAGTAAATAAGTGCTTTGAATTAATTGAGGCAAAGTTCCTTTTTGATTTAAAACCTGGCTCCTTAGGTGTGCTCATCCACCCTGAGAGTAAAATTCACTCACTTGTTGAGCTAAATGATGGGAGCGTCGAAGCACAACTATCAGTTCCGTCAATGTTAATTCCACTTTCTTATGGCTTACTTGGTCATCATAGTGAAAAAACAAGGAACACCTTTTCTCTAGATATGTTTGGCGACAATATAAGTCTTAATCTTCAAAAATTCCCAGAAGATAGATACCAATTAATCGAAATTGCCATAGATGTAATGAAAAATAAACAAAACAGAGGGCTAGTTTTCGCAACTATCAATGATTTTGCAGTGAGAAGATATCTAAACGAAGAAATTAGCTTCGGAGAGATATATAATCTAATTTTTACAAATTATGAGAAAATTCCTAAAAGACAAATCTCAAGTTTGGATGAAATTAGAACAAATAGATTTGAGATTTTAGACTATCTAAATAAGTAGTATGTACACAATCATTGGAGCAATAACACTTTTTCTTATTCTTGTGACATTCCATGAATATGGCCATTACTCAGTTGCAAGATTTTTTAATATCAAGATACAGAAGTTTAGTATTGGTTTTGGTAATGATCTTATTAAATGGAAAAACAAAGATGGCGTTCGTTTTTCTATATCTGCAATACCATTGGGAGGCTATGTTGCTTTTGATGATCCTCATGATGTCGAGAACTATGAGAAACTCACTGAAGAAGAAAAAAGCAGAGTTCTAGCTAATCGTCCAGCATTTGAAAGAATGTTGGTCACACTAGCTGGCCCAATATATAACTTCATTCTTGCCTTTGTTGTTTTTGCCTTCGTTGGTCTATTCATACCCAAACAATCGGATGTAGTTTCAGCCACAGTTGAGGAATATGGCAATTCAAAAATATTCAAAGTGTTAGCGGTTAATGATGAGACCGTTGCTAGTGCGCAGGATTTTGAAATGAAGCTTCTTAATCTTTCCGGAATGACAGGAACTATTGAGATCGATCTTCTAGACTACCAATCTCAAGAGCAAACAAGTATTACTAAAGATGTTGTTGATCTGGCATTTGATCAAGAGAATGCGCCATCATCCTTATTCGCTATTACACCTTATAGAGATTTTGAGCCAATTATTGGAGAAATTGAATCTAGCAGTATTGCAGATTTAGCAGGCTTAAAACAAGGCGACAAGATATTGCAAATTAACTCAGTGGAAATTCAATCATTGCTTCATGCAAATACCATGCTGAATCAGTATGAAAGGCAAATTGAGTTAGTTGCCCAAAGAACAGATTCAAATGTAAGAATAAATTTACCAGCAAAGACTGAGGGAACAGCATATGGGATAAGACTTGCTCCTGAAAGCAATGATTTGGCATCCTCTATTAAGTATGGAGCAGATCAAACTATTTTCTGGATAACTAATACTTTTAATATTTTATTTAAAATGGTTTCAGGTTCTATGGGACTTGAATCCTTAAGTGGTCCTGTGGGTATTGCTAAAGTTGCTGGAGATTCTCTAAGTAGTGGCTTTATTCCATTTTTACTTTTATTGGCAATTTTAAGCATAAGTTTGGGTGCTTTTAACCTTTTACCGCTACCAATGCTTGACGGTGGGCAATTTTTGTTTATCGTAGTTGAAACGATAAAAGGTTCTGCAATAAATTTGAAACTTAAAGTGGCATTATTCAATCTAAGTTATTTGTTTATTATGGCTTTATTTGTATTTGTAATTTTTAATGATTTAGCGAGAGTATTTTGAAAAAATTTTTATTATCAGCTGTCTTATTTTTTGCTTTATTTGCTAGATCAGAGATCTTAGTTGATGACATAAGGATTGAAGGCTTGCAGAGAGTTTCGCTAGGGAGTGTTTTAGATACAGTCCCAGTTACAATTGGTGATAGGATAGATGAAACAGATTATAAAAGAATAATAAGAACACTTTTTGCAACTGGCCAATTTGACGATATTCAATTGCGATCAGAAGGAAACATTCTTTACATAAAAGTTCTCGAAAGGCCGACTATCTCATCAATCAAGATCGATGGAAATTCAGCAATTCCAACTGAAGATCTTTTGGATGCTCTTGGTTCAGAAGGAATATCAGAAGGATCTGTCCTTAAGAGAGCAACACTTGATTTAATTACAAGAGGATTGCAAGCACAATACTCTACGCAAGGTCGTTACGGTGCAAGTGTAGAAGTAAATCAAAAAGACCGACCACGAAATAGAGTTGAAGTAAGCATTGATATTGATGAGGGCACATCAACAGCAATTTCTTCCATTGAAATTATAGGAAATTCTGTTTATGAGGATTCAGACCTAAAACGTATTTTTGAGTTATCAGAAGGATCAATTTTATCTCTATTCACAAATGACAATAAATACACAAAAGAAAAACTTCAAACAGATCTTGAGAACCTTGAATCTTTCTATAAAGATAGAGGGTATCTACAATTCGCGATAGATTCATCACAAGTATCCATAAGTGAGGATCTTGAAGAGCTTTTTATCACCTTGGTAGTTAATGAGGGTGATAGGTATACGCTAAGTAAAGTAAGTATCTCTGGTGAGCTGCCTTTTGAAAAAGATTTCTTAGAAGGTTTTATTAATATTCCAGAAGACTCGTTTTATTCAGAATCGTTGATTACGCAATATGAGGATTTCTTCGCCAATATTCTTGGAAATGAGGGATATACATTTGCTGAAGTTGAGGGAGTTCCAACTATCGATGAAGTTAATAAATCTGCTGACATTACATTTGTGTTTAATCCTGGCAGAAAAAACTATACAAGAAGAATCATTTTCCAAGGCAACGACTTTACAACAGATGAGGTGTTAAGACGCGAGATGAGACAATTTGAAGGAGCTCCTGCTTCCAATCAAATGATAGAGCAATCAAAGCTGCTGCTAGAAAGAACAGGTTTCTTTAAATCTGTGAACGTCGAAACAGTGCCTGTTGCTGGAGAAGAAGATCAGGTTGATGTTATTTTCAATGTCGAGGAACAAAATTATGGAAATATAGTGGGTGGTTTTGGTTACTCACAGTTTGGTTTTTCATTTAATTTTAATATTCAACAGCAAAACTTTCTAGGAAGTGGAAATACAGTTGGTATCGGAACGCAAATAAGTGATTACTCAAAAAATATCTTTCTTCAATATGAAAACCCTTACTACACAATTGATGGCGTAAGCAGAGGCTACAGCATTAATTTTAGAGAATTTGACTACTCATCATTTGGAATTACTGATTACAATACTTCAAGTTACAGTGCAGCAGTGACCTTTGGTTTTCCAATATCAGAAATACAACGTTTAGGTTTCAATGTCGCTTTTGAACATACAGAACTAAGATCAGACCAATTGTCCTCACGGGAGATTCTTGATTTCCTTGAGGCAGAGGGAAATATATTCGATACGCTAAAGGTTCAAGGCTATTGGACAAGGGCAACTTTAAATAGAGGTATATTCCCAACAGACGGTAGTCTTAACCAAGTTTCATTTCAAACAACAATTCCTGGCTCAACATTGAATTACTACAGAGTTGACTATAAAAATGAGTTTTATTATCCATTTGAAAACGATCTTGTATTTAAAGCAGCATCAAGGCTTGGATACACAGGAGTTTATGGTGATTCTGAAATTCCACCTTATTTTGAAAACTTCTATGCCGGGGGCCCATATTCAATCAAAGGCTATGAGTCTAACAGCTTAGGGCCAAGAATTACGCCAGTACCTTGTTATGGTTATGATTCAGCTAATGACTTATGTCCTAATTTGCTTGATAACAATTTTGATGGTGAACCTGATGCACCATATTACAATGCCTACGCTGGGTACAACATAAACAGACCTATTGGTGGAAACATTTTAATGGAGACAAGTCTTAACCTAATCTTCAAGCTTCCATTCATTGAGGATCAGGGACAGTTTAGAACAGCCTTTTTTGTTGATATTGGTAACGTATTCTCAGATTTTTGTTACCCATATCAAGATCAATGTTTTGCTCCAGCTGTTGAAGATCTAAGAGGTTCTTATGGTCTTGGTGGAAGTGCTATCACACCATTTGGACCGGTCAGTGTTTATTTTGCTGTTCCATTCAATAACGATTCACTTGATAGAACAAAAAGGTTTGAATTTACAGTGGGAAGTAAGTTCTAAAAAAATCTCGATTCTTAGTTAAAAGTCAGCTAAAATACCCAGACTTAAGGATTTAATTATGAACAAACTAAAACTATTACTAATAACTGGCTTGCTTGCAGTTTTTTCTACATCTCTTTTTGCTGATGGCATTAAGGTGTTAAATGCTCAAAGAGCTATGCTAAGCACTCAATATGCACAAGATGAGTTTACAAAACTTGATCAAGATGCAGATTTTATTGCAGATAGAGAGAGATTAGAGCTTCTTCAAACAGAAGGACAAGCTTTAGTTGAGAAATTCCAGCAGGATCAAGAGACTCTTTCTGATGAAGAAATTGCAAATATGCAGACAAAGTTACAGGACAAGCAGACTGAGATACAGTTCTTATCAAACAAGTTACAAACAAAAGCACAAGAAACACAACAAACAGTAATTGCAGCTTTATCACCAAGTTTCCAACAAATTTTAGGTGAGCTAATTCAAGCTCAAGAGTTGGAAATGGTAGTTACTCCAGAGGCTTTGTTTTATGCAGATCCTGATTTGGACATAACAGATGAAGTCACAGCATTACTTGATTTGGCTGCATCTAAGTCCGAAGAGTAATCCTATTAATGGAATCTTTTGCTCTAGAGAAACTAGCAGTTAAATTAAACGGCACTCCTCTAGGCGCAAAAGACTCTCCTTTTACCAGCCTACAAGATTCAAGAACTTGCGACGAAAACTCATTGTGTTTCGTCAGAGATTCAAAGTTTCTTGCAACTTTAAGTCCAAATGCTGGTGCAGTAATTACAACTGAATCGCTAGCAAATGTAATTACAGCTACACAAAATTTTATTATTGTTGATAACCCATACCTTGCTTATGCAAAGGCTACACAGCTATTCTTTAAGAATTATAATGAGAACAATGTAAAGATTGAGCCAAAAATTGGCACAAATGTCACTATTGGAAAAAACTCTGTAATCAATGGTAACTGCGTTATTGGCGACAATGTTGTTATTCATGACAATGTATCAATTTATTCATGCACAAACATAGGATCAAATTCAATTATTCATTCCGGGACGGTCATTGGAAGTGATGGCTTTGGTTATGCTCCTAAAAAAGAGGGTTGGGAAAAAATAGCGCATTTAGGCGGGGTAGTTATTGGCTCTGATGTAGAAATAGGTGCAAATTGCGCAATAGATAGAGGAGCTCTTGGAAATACTATTATCAAAGATGGCGTCAAATTCGATAACCATATTCATATAGCCCACAATGTCGAAATCGGTGAAAACACAGCCATTGCAGGACAATCAGGTGTTGCTGGCAGTGTGAAGATTGGAAAAAACTGTCAAATTGCAGGGAAAGTAGGAATTGTCGGTTGGCTAGAAATTACTGATAACGTGACAGTAATGGCAGGAACTCTTGTGACTAAATCGTTAAAACAGTCTGGAGTTTATAGTGGCGTAATGCCTGTTCAAAACCACAAAGATGCACTTAAATTTGCAGCAAAACTAAAGAGATAACAATGGACTGTTCAGACGTAAAAAAATTGCTGCCGCATCGTGACCCTTTTCTTTTCATCGACAAGGTTATAAGTGTTTCAAAAGATGGCATTACTGCTGAAAGGTATGTTTCTCCAGAAGAGCCTTTCTTTAAAGGTCACTTCCCAAACTTTCCTATTATGCCTGGAGTCATAATAGTTGAAGCAATGGCACAAAGTTGCGGAATTCTTGGTTCATTTATCATGAATCAAGAGACAACAAAGCAATCTGTTTATTTATTGTGTGGTTTAGATAAAGTCAGATTTAGAAAACAAATAAAGCCTGGTGATACTCTTATTTTCAAATCAAAAGTAGTAAGCTCTAAGAGAGGAATTTGGAAATTTGAGTCTGTGGCCTACAAAGATGATGATCTTGTTTGTTCTGCAGAGATATTGTGTGCAGATAGAAGCTTAGATGAGTAACATACACCCAACAGCAATAATACATGAGACAGCGCAACTGCATGAGAGCGTTCAGGTTGGTCCATATTGTGTTATTGGTGAAGATGTAAGCATAAATGAAGGCTGCATTCTTAAATCTCATGTTGTTATAGCTGGACCAACAACCATTAAAAAAAATAATGAGTTTTATTCTTTTTGTGTTATCGGTGAAGATACTCCAGATCTAAAATTTAAAGGGGAAAAAGCAACACTCGACATAGGTGAAGGCAATACATTTAGGGAGTTCTGCAAAGTGCATAGAGGCACGGCAGCTGATTTGGGATATACCAAGATTGGTGATGGCAATCTGATTATGCCAGGCGTCATGATCGCACATGATTGTGTGCTTGGGAATGATAATATCTTAGTCGATAATTCTGCTTTGGCAGGACATGTGCAGTTGGGTGACAATGTAACGCTGGGGGGCTACACCTTAGTGCATCAGTTTTGTAAACTAGGCTCACATAGTTTTACTGGCATGGGCTCCATCATAAGCATGGACGTAGTAGCTTTTACTCGGGTAGCAGGCAATCCAACAAAACAAGCAGGGTTGAACAGCATAGGTTTAGAGCGCAAAGGATTTTCTAAAGATGAGCTGTCTAATTTAAAGAAAGCATACAAAATATTTTTTAGAGAGGGCTTAAGAGCAGAAGAGGCAGTAGAAAAAATAAAATCTGAATGTGTCCAAGACAAAAATATAAATACTTTCATTGAATCAATCCAGTCCTCCGAACGAGGAGTAATTCGATAATTTGAAAATTAAAGTTGGCATTGTTTCAGCTGAGCCTTCTGGTGATCTGCTTGGAAGTAAAATCCTTAATACGCTGAAT
>JBELJV010000010.1:0-9316 GCA_042090165.1 Gammaproteobacteria bacterium | reverse complement strand
CATGTGGTTTGTCCCTCAATTTGGGCATGGAGAGCAGGAAGAGCTAAGAATTTTAAATTTATTGATTACATGTTGTGCTTATTTCCTTTTGAACCAGAGCTGTGCAGCAACGTTACGAATTCAGCCATGTATGTCGGCCATCCACTATTTGATAAAAAACAAGAGTATCAAAGCCAAAATAAAGAAAATATTGTTTGCTTAATGCCTGGCAGTAGAGCATCAGAAATCAAGCATAATCTTAGTGTTATGGTTGATGCATTTTATGAGTTTAATCAAACGGAGAATTTTAAAGCCATTATTCCAGTTTATGATGCTGACAGCAAAGCTCTGATTGAAAACATCTTACCCGCTCAGGAAAATATGGATGTTCTGCTAACAAAAAGCTCAGAAGTTTTAAAAAAAGCAAAAATTGCAGTGATGTGCTCAGGAACAGCAACTTTAGAAGGTCTAATTTCCGAAACTCCAACAACCATTGTTTATAAAACAAATTTCGTGAATTATGTAATCTACAAATCAATGATCAAAACTAAATATGTTGGTCTTCCGAACATTATTGCAGGTAAAGAGATTTTTACAGAATTAATTCAACACGATGCAAATGTAGATAATATTGTTGAAGATATGAAGGCAAACCTTTCAAACAGCGATGAGAAAAATCATCATTTAAAAAAGATAAACACTTCTCTAGAAGCAACAGACTTTTCTAGTTTCGCAGTCAAATTATATGAAGATTGCCGGAGTTGATGAAGTTGGTGTTGGCTGTCTTGCAGGTCCAGTAATTTCATCTGCGATAATATTTAATTCCAGTGCTCTTGATGTAGTTTTTAAAGACTCAAAAAAAACAACCGCAAAACAAAGAGCGTATTTCGTTAACTATATGAAGCGTAATTGTTTTATTGCTATTGGTGTAGCCTCACCTAGAGAAGTAGATGATCTCAATGTTCTAAAAGCCACGCATTTAGCTATGAAAAGAGCCATCTACAATCTTCCTTGTCAGCCAGAAAAAATATTGATTGACGGAATATATGTGCCCGATGGTTTAGACAATGTTGAGGCAATTGTAAAAGGAGATCAACACTCTCAACAAATTGCTGCTGCTTCTATTTTTGCCAAGCACTTCAGAGACACATTAATGAGTGCACTATCGTTAAAATACCCCCATTATCACCTTGAAAAGAATAAAGGCTATCCAACAAAACAACATAAAGAAGCAATAAATCAATTTGGACTATCAAACATTCACCGAAAAAGTTTTAGAATTTAATGATGTCTGAATTTATTCACCTGCAAACCAAATCGCACTACAGCATTGTATCTGGATTGCCAAAAACTAACCAAATAATTGATATAGCTGTTGAATGTGGCATGAAAGCAGTGGCTTTAACAGACAAGAACACATTTTTTGGTCTTGTAAAGTTTTACAACTACGCCATTAATGAGGGCATCAAACCAATATGCGGGGTCGACTTTGATCTAAGAAATAAATTTGGTCGTTCCCATATCTTGCTGTATGCCAAAAACAAAAAAGGTCTTGAGGCGCTATTCAATTTAAGTACAAAAGCCTTCCTCAATTCCGATCGAGATGGTTATTTTATTGAGGAGAAAGATATTTTTGATAGTGCACAGGATCTTTTATGCATTTTACCGTCGAACAATGCAGAAATGATCAATATAGCTGGCAAAAAAGATCACAATAACTTGCAAGAAAAGCTTTCACAGTACAAAAATGTCTTTCAAGAAAACTTTTTTATCGGTGCATTAAGTTTTAATGAGCAATATGATCAAACAACACAATTTATTTGTGAAGAAGCTACTAATGCTGATATTTCTGTTGTTGCTTTGAACGATGTCTGCTTTATTGCGCAAGACGATCATTTAGCTCACCAGGCAAAAGTTGCTATCAATAATGCAACATTATTAAAAGATGAAATTGAAAGTCCAAATATTAGCCAAGAGCAGTACTTTAAGACTTTTTATGAAATGCAATCTATTCATCACAAAAGCATCTTAGAAAATACCTTAGAAGTGGCAAAACTTTGCAATGTATTTTTGGAGGAAGGACAGTATTATCTGCCAACCTATGAAATTGATAGTGATAAATCACTTTCCGAACATTTGGAATTTATTGCTAAAGAAAAACTGAACGAGCTGCTTAGTTCAGATGAGTCATTAGACAAGAATGAATACCAAGATAGGCTCGAAAAAGAGTTAAAAATCATTATTGATAAGGGTTATCCAGGTTACTTCTTGATTGTTATGGATTTTGTTAAATGGGCAAAAGAGCAAGGCATACCAGTTGGACCTGGCAGAGGTTCAGGTGCGGGCTCATTGGTTGCTTATGTGCTTTCAATCACAGCTTTAGACCCTTTAGTTCATGGTTTGCTTTTTGAAAGGTTTTTAAATCCTGAAAGAATGTCACTGCCTGATTTTGATATAGATTTCTGCATCGAAGGTCGAGATCTTGTAATTGAGTATGTGCAAAAAAAATATGGTGAAAATTCTGTTGCTCAAATTGGAACACTTGGAACGATGGCAGCACGGGGGGTAACACGTGATGTCACTAGAATTTTAGGCAAGCCTTACGGATTTGGTGACATGATCGCCAAGATGATACCTCTTACACCAGGCATTAAGTTGCAAGACGCAATTGAGGAATCACCTGAACTTAAGCAGCTGCAAGCCGACAATGAGGAAGCTGCTGAAGTGCTTGAGCTTTCTCTAAAACTAGAGGGATCAGCAAGAAGTATTGGCAAACATGCAGCAGGAGTTGTGATTGCACCAAATGATATACATGAATTTACACCTCTGCACTTCGATCCTGAAACAAATTCGATGGCCACTCAGCTCGATATGTATGATGTTGAAGAGGTCGGGCTTGTCAAATTTGACTTCCTTGGACTAAGAACCTTAACCGTCATCAATAATGCAGTTAAATCTGTTGAAAAAGTAAAACCTGATTTTAAATTAAATCAAATTCCTTATGACGATGCCAAAGTCTACAAGTTGCTTAGTTCTGGAAAAACCAAAGGAATATTCCAGCTTGAGTCTAGTGGGATGATAGATCTAATTAAGCGCATGAAGCCGGAAAACTTTTCAGATATTATTGCGCTTGTTGCTTTGTATAGGCCTGGACCTCTTAACTCAGGCATGGCTGATGATTATATTAATCGTAAAAATGGAAGAGAGAGTATTGCTTACCAGCACCCTGATTTAAGAAAAGTTCTTAATGAGACCTATGGTGTTTTTGTCTACCAAGAACAGGTTATGGAAGCCGCTCAGGTACTCGCTTCGTACTCATTAGGAGATGCCGATAATCTTCGAAGAGCAATGGGTAAAAAGAAAGCTGATGTTATGGAAGCTGAGAAGAGCGTATTTGTTGATGGCTGTAAGAACAACTCGATTACCGAGAACAAAGCTAACGAAATTTTTGACAATATTGAGAAATTTGCTGGATATGGTTTTAATAAATCGCATTCGGCAGCTTATGCTCTCATTGCATACCAAACAGCTTACCTAAAAACACATTTCCCATCGCACTTTATAGCTTCAGTACTATCATCTGAACAAGACAAAACAGATAAACTCGAACCCCACGTAAAAGATTGTGCTTTGATGGGCATCACCATTAAGCAGCCCAATATTAATACTTCTTTTCAGACCTTCGTTGTTAATGAAAAGGATGAAGTTGAGTATGGTCTTTCTGCACTTAAGGACGTTGGTAAGAAATTCATTGAGGATGTATGCGCAGAGCGGGCCAATGGTGATTTTGTTAGCTTAATGGACTTTGCTTCAAGAGTGGATTTAAGAAAAGGCGGTATCAGAGCCTTAAATAGTTTGGCTAAATCAGGAGCATTTGATGATTTATGCTCGCGCGATGAAGCTGTTTCTTCAATCAAGAACTATCTCGAAGCCTCTGAACAAAAATTTAAATCAAAAGAATCAGCTGTCATGGATATGTTTGGCTCAGAACAAGATATTGAGGTCTCTGGTTTTGATTTAAGAACTTTCAATGACTCTGAGAAGTTGAAAATGGAGCTTGAATCATATGGGTTTTATTTCAGCAAGCACCCAATAGCTTTGATGCGCAAAACTTTGTCTTCAAAACTTGCCACTATCAATAAGCTTGCCCCAGCAAGCAACGAAAAATATATTCCTGTATTAATTAACAACAAAAGAGTTGTTAAGAAAGGGATGAGCATGTTTGTTTTTCTTGAAGTTTCAGATGAAACAGGAATTATTGATGTATCTGTGCCTCTTGAGATATTTGATGAAAAGAAACAGTTGATCAAAGAGAATGCTATGGTAATGCTCAAAGGCACAGTAGTCACAGATGATTACCGCAAAGGCAATTATGAAGAAGTAGGCGTCAAAATTAGAGCAACAGATCTGATGCCTATCGATCAGGGCAAAAAACTTGTTACCTCCAAGATAATGCTTGATATTCCAAGAGATAAAATTAAAGAATTAGGTAATGGTAAGTTCAAAGATATAAAGGAACTTAATGATCCAGAGGGCGTCGAAGTAGTACTTAACATGAAAGATGATTCTTTGAATCTTTCAGCGGAAATAAAAGTTGACACATTTAGGGTTTCACTAGAGGATAATACGTTCGAAAAGATTAATGAGATCTTTGGAGAGGAGAATTACACACTAATTTAGAGCAATGGAACAACATTTAGATTTTGAGCAACCAATTTATACATGCTTAGAAAAAATTGAGGAGTTAAAAAAAATAATTCCTGAACCAGAGAATCTGCATGAAGAAATTGCTATTTTAGAAAAGCAATCAAAGAAAGAAACAGAACGAATCTATAATTCTTTGTCTCCATGGCAAAAAGTGCTTGTCGCACGCCACCCAAACAGACCGCATACCATTGATTATCTGGCAAATGTCTTTGATGGGTTTGAGGAAATACATGGTGATAGATTAAGCGATGATGATAGAGCAATAATTGGTGGCTTCGCTTTTTTAAATAATTATCCTGTAGTTGTTATTGGCCACGAAAAGGGACGAGAAACCGATGATAGAGTTGCTAGAAACTTTGGCATGCCACATCCCTCAGGTTTTAGAAAAGCCAACAGACTAATGAAGCTTGCAGAGAAATTTTCTCTACCTGTCATCACATTGATTGATACCCCTGGTGCTTATCCTGGAGTTAAGGCAGAGTATTCAGGGCAACACGAAGCGATTGCAAAGAGTCTTGAAGTCATGTCAGATTTAAAAACACCTATAGTCAATTTAGTCATTGGGGAAGGCGGCTCTGGTGGTGGTTTTGGTATTGGTTTGGCAGATACTATCGGTATGCTTGAATACTCAATTTATTCAGTGGCATCGCCTGAAGCCTGTGCATCAATCCTTTGGCGTACAGCAGAAAATGCTGAACAGGCAGCAGATGCATTGAAATTAGATGCTGATAATTTAGTAAAGCTCAATATTATTGATTCTATTGTTAAGGAACCAATGGGTGGAGCCCATAGAAATCATGAAGAAACTTATGCGAATGTTAAAGAATACTTTCTTAGTGAGCTGAATGAATTGTCAAAATACTCCATTGAAGATCTCACTGCCAAAAGATACAACAAATTCATAGAAATTGGCGTCTAACATGAATTATTTCACTGACCAGGAAAAGAATATTCTGGCAGAGGCTAGTTCTGTCGTAGTAGGTTTTAGTGGGGGTGCTGATTCTTCTCTGGCTCTTCACATTACTAATGATTATTTAAAAGAAATCGATGCTAGCAGTAAATTACTAGCTTTGCATATTAACCATATGGCACAAAACGATTCGAATATTTGGGAGAAGCATTGTGAGGATGTGTGTACTGCAGCAGGTATAGAGTTTGAAGCATATCAAAAGCAAGTAGATGTGAAAGGTGAGGGTTTTGAGGCCGCAGCTCGCAAGGTTAGGCAAGAAATTTTCGCCTCATTTGGCGCTAATACTGTTATCGTGCTTGGACATCACCTAGATGATCAAGTTGAAACAGTGCTGTTTAGAATGCTAAGAGGCACAGGCATGAAAGGTCTTTCTGGCATGAATCAAATGAGCACTTTTGGCGACAAAATAGTCTTAAGACCACTTTTTACTCTTGCTAAATCAGATATTCTTGAAAGATTAGATGATAGAGGTATTGAATTCATTACTGATAGCTCTAATGAAGATAATGCATATAGCAGAAACTACATCAGAAACCTAATCATTCCAAAAATACTTGAGCGCTGGCCGGCTGGAAGTAAGAATATTGCACGTATGGCTCAGTTGGCTAGGCAGCAATCTGACTTATTAACACATCTTCTTGAAGATAATCTCAAAGCAGTCAGTGATGAATCTGGTTTGAGCATCGAAGGCCTAAAACAGTACGGTGCTTTTCATAGATCAGAACTTATTAGAATGTGGTTAGATAGAAATGGCTATGCTTCACCGAATGAAAGTCAAATGAGAGAAATTGAAAAATCTTTTTTCCAATCGAGACAGGAAGCAAATCCTGTAATAAAATTTCAAAGAGAGGATGGCCAGAAAAAAGGGGTTATTCTAACTAAAGTAAATAATTACATACTACCGGAAGAGTTAGATGAGTGAAGAAAAAGTATTATTCGAAGATCACGGCAATGTTGCCGTAATTAAAATCAACAGGCCAGACAGTAGAAATGCTCTGGATTCAGAAACAGTATTATTAATCAATAAATGTACTGAACAAGCCAAAGATAAAAAATATCGTGCTGTCGTACTAACGGGAGCTGGCAGTGCATTTTGTGCTGGTGCCGATCTTAGAGAATTTGCTGATCCGGATAAGTTAGGGACATGGGAGAGTGTGCAAGATTCGTTGCACAATGGTTATCATGTTGGCCTTGGTAACTTAATTAAAATGGATAAGCCTGTTCTGGCTGCTGTTGAAGGTCCGTGTGCTGGTATCGGCTGTGCTTTTTTACTAAGTTGTGATGTAGTTGTCATGGGCAAGTCTAGCTTCTTTCAAGTAGGCTTCTCGAAAATAGGATTGATTCCAGACGGCGGAACTAATTGGCTTCTTACTCGGGCAGTTGGGTACCAAAAAGCATTCAGAATGGCAGCAGAAGCACAAAGAGTAAATGCTGATGAGTGTGTAGAAATTGGTTTGTGTTCTGAAATTGCTGAAGATGGGCAAGTGCTAGAAGAAACTATGAAACTAGCTCAACAATATGCTGATTTCTCACCTAGCGCCATTGCTAAAACAAAGCATTTGATGAGAGATAGTTTTGATCGCTCCTATCTGAAGAATTTAGATGTTGAGGCTGATACTCAAGCTGGCTGTGTTGGTAGCAATGACAATGTAGAGGGTGTGACAGCTTTTATTGAAAAGAGAAAACCAAATTTTCCAGGCGAATAACTGCACAATAGAAAACTTTTCTGAAGATCACATAGATCAGGTCTATGCTATTGAGCTTTATTCCAATCCAACTCCCTGGTCTGAAAAAGTCTTTCACAAAATCATTGAATCTCGATCCTTAAGTTTTGTTATTAAGCTTGAAGATCAAGTGATTGGGTTTTGCATGGCCAATCGGGTCCTGGATGAGTGTCATCTGCAAAACATCACGGTGGCAAAAGAGTACCGCAGACAAGGTTTGGGACAGTTTATGATGGATATACTTATCAAACGCATGCGGTTAGCAGATTTAAACTCAGTTTTGCTTGAAGTCAGAAAATCAAATCATGCCGCTCAAAGCTTTTATGAAAAATTAGATTTTGAGAGGCTATCAGAACGCAAAGATTACTATAAAACTGACAATGGCAAAGAGAATGCCATCATTATGCATCGAATTCTTTAAAAGTTATAACAGTGCTTCGATGTCATAGTTCAAGATTTCTGGAGCATCTAAAGATCCATATCTCTTTACTGTTTTGCCATCTCTACTGACTAGGAATTTAGAGAAATTCCATTTAACAGATTCTGTCCCAAGGAAACCTTTAGCCTGTTTTTTTAAAAATTCAAAAACTGGTGATGTGTTATCCCCATTCACATCAACTTTACTAAACATTGGGAAGGTAATTGAGTACTTTGCCTCACAAAATCCTTTAATTTCAGATTCAGAGCTTTTCTCTTGCTCACCAAACTGATTGCATGGGAAACCTAAGACTTCAAAACCTTGCTCACCATATTTTTCATAGAGTTTTTGCAAACCTTCATACTGAGGAGTAAAACCACAACCAGAGGCGACATTAACAACTAAAAGCACCTTATCTTGGTAGACAGATAAATCAACATCGTTACCATCGATGTCTTTTGCTTTATAATCGTAGATAGTTTCTTTCATAATCGTTATATGTCGTTAAAAGCCCAGAGCGTAATTCTAAAGAGTTTCCAAGATTTAGACAAGGAAGAATTGTATAAGTTCCTGCAATTAAGAATTGAAGTCTTTGTTGTCGAACAAAATTGTCCTTACCAAGATTTCGATGACTTGGATCAGGAGGCCCAGCATATGTGGATCGAAGAAGAAGGGGAAGTCATATGTTATTTGAGAATCAATTCTCCTGGCACTAAGTTTGATGAACCATCGCTAGGTCGCATCGTGACCAAAGCAACACACAGAAGCCAAGGGCTAGCTGCCCAACTAATTCATGAAGGTTTAAAAGTTATCCGTGAAACTTATGGCAGACCAACTATGATCTCTGCGCAAAGCCATCTGCAAGACTATTATGGGACTTTTGGCTTTGAAACCTGTAGCGAAGAATACCTCGAGGACGATATTCCTCATGTTAATATGATACGTCATGCAAAAGATTAGTAGATCAGCTGTTGAACAGCATATGAATTGCCAACGGTGCTTTTATTTGGCTTATAAATATAAAATTAGACCACATAGTTTGCCTTTCACACTTAATAGTGCTGTCGATAACCTCTGCAAAAATGAATTTGATCATTACCGAGCAAAAGCAGAGCCTCATCCCATGTTTGTTGAGCATGGTATTGACGCAGTGCCGTTTGCGCATGAAAAAATGGATGAGTGGCGCAATAACTTCAAGGGGGTAAGGCACATCAATAATGAGGATGGCTATAATTTTGGCGGTGCAGTTGATGACATCTGGCAAAAACCATCAGGGGAGTTGATTGTTGTCGATGTTAAGTCAACTGCTAAAAATATATTTGATTGGGAAGATACTTATTCCAAATGGGAATACGCTAAAGGCTATAAACGTCAGCTGGAGATGTATCAATGGCTGATGAGGATGAATGGTTTTGAAGTGGCGCCAGAAGCATATTTGGTCTATTACAATGGCAAGAAGAACGAACCAATGTTTGATCAAAAGCTTACCTTTGATTTGCACCTAGTAAGATTGGAATG
>JBELJV010000069.1:0-3583 GCA_042090165.1 Gammaproteobacteria bacterium | reverse complement strand
ATTTAAATTATTCTAAAGCTGAGGATATTTTAAAAATATTAAATGATGTATCAGGCTCATTTAAACAGGAACTGAATACTGATTACCAAACAGTTATAACCTCACATGAAGAAACAAATTCTATTATCATCAGATCTAACCCTCAAACAATCAAAACCCTTGTTTCTATTGTTAAGCAATTAGATATCAGACGTCCTCAAGTATATGTTGAGGCGATTATTGTTGAGATATCAGAAAATTCAGCAAAGGCACTCGGTGTTGATACACTGTACTCTGGTGATGCTACTGGTAACAAACCCATTGCGCTCACTAGATTTCCCTCATCAACTAGTCCAGATTTATTATCAATAATCACTGCAAATACAGATGAATCAGGTATAGGAGCAGCTTCAAGTGCAGCAAATTCACTCCTCAATACTCAAGGCTTTGTGGCTGGTCTTGGAAATCTTACAGAAGGTGAAGATAATTTTGCTATGCTACTTTCACTTTTAAAAGAAGACTTAGATTCAAACATCCTGTCAACACCTTCAACCGTAGTTCTGGATAATGAAGAGGCATCATTATTCGATGGACAAGAAATTCCTATAACTACCGGTGAGTCTCTGGGTGCAAATAATTTAACTCCATTCAGGACTACATCGCGACAAGAAATTGGTCTTAAGCTAGATGTAAAACCACAAATCAATGAATCTGATTCAATCGCTTTGTATATCAAACAAGAAGTATCTGGTATAGCTGGAGCTCAGCTTTCAAATACTGGAGACTTAATTACTACTAAAAGTGAAATAGAAACAACAGTTCTTGCCGATGATGGTGAGATTTTAGTGCTTGGAGGGCTCATTAAAGAAGATGTCCAAGAATCAGTTAATAAAGTACCACTACTTGGTGATTTGCCATTTTTAGGCACACTGTTTAGATCTTCTTCTAAGTCAGTAACACGTAGAAACTTAATGGTTTTTTTAAGACCAACCATTTTAAGAGATTCTGTAACAACTAAAGATTTATCAGAGGAAAAATTTAATCTTGTCAGAGCTAGGCAGCTATTAAGCGAAGAGCAAGATGATAGCTAAACATGAATCTTCCACTACCTTATAGTTTCTGTAAATTAAATAAAGTTACCTTAACGCAATCAGAAAACAGATCTACTTTACATGTATGTGGTTCATTAAATGCATATGTTCTATCAAACATAGAACATTTATTTCTATCGGAAATAGTAAAGGTCTCTCACACAGAGGATGAATTCGAATCGTTACTTACTCAGCTTTATACCAATAAATCTGAGGATTTTGGTTTAGATCAAGTAGAAGAATTAGATTTATTAGATATAGTTAATTCTATTTCTCCATCTGATGATTTATTGGATGATAAAAATAAAGGCCCAATAATAAAGCTAATTAATGCAACTATTACCAAGGCTATAAATGCAAGGGCCTCTGATATTCATCTTGAACCATTCGAAAATAAATTAAGTATTAGATTTAGAGTTGATGGAGTACTAAGAGAAGTCCTTCAATATCAAAAAAATATTACACAAATGATTATCTCAAGAATAAAAATAATGTCTAAATTAGATATATCAGAACGAAGACTGCCACAAGATGGAAGAATATCTATCAATATTGGAAAAAAAGAAGTGGATTTACGAGTTTCAACTTTGCCATCATCATTTGGTGAACGTGTTGTACTTAGAATACTTGAAAAGGACAAAACTCATATAAGTTTAAATGATCTTGGTTTTTCTGAAGATATACTTGTTTCATTAAGAAAAGCACTTAAAAAAAACGAAGGCATTATACTAGTAACAGGTCCAACAGGATCAGGAAAGACAACTTCTCTTTATTCTGGACTTAAGGAAATATCTGATAGATCTCAAAATATTTTAACTATAGAAGACCCTGTTGAGTATGCATTAGAGGGGATTGGTCAAACTCAAGTTAACACAAAAACAGGACTCACTTTTGCAAAAGGCCTCAGAGCTATTTTAAGGCAAGATCCTGATATAGTTATGGTGGGCGAGATCAGAGATAAAGAAACTGCTGAAATAGCTATTCAATCAAGCTTAACTGGACATTTAGTTTTATCTACTGTGCATACAAATAGTGCAGTTAATGCTATTACACGTTTACGAGATATGGGAATTGAGCCTTACTTACTCTCATCAAGCATTGTTTATGTACTTTCACAAAGATTAGTTAGAAAGTTATGCCCTCATTGCAAAACACAAGATGTGGAATCTAAAAAATCTAAAATTGTTGAAAAATATAATCTTTCAAAAAAATTTTACAAAGCTGTGGGCTGCAATGAATGTGATAATACAGGATATAAAGGAAGATTAAGCATTGGTGAGTATATTGAAGTTGATGAGACTATAAGTGAGTTTATCTATAACTCTGCATCAGAAAATAAAATTAGCGATTACGTTTATAAGGATTCAAGAAGAATTTTTGAAAATGGTCTCAAGGCATTAGAAAATGGCGAAACATCATTAGCTGAAATATTGAGAATTACTGAAGATTAATGGCAACATATAAATATCAAGCATTTGATAAGACTGAAAAAAAGGTAAGTGGAATTATTTCTGCAGCAGATACAATCGAAGCCAGAAATATCCTGATTAGCAGAGAGCTTAATCCACTTAAAATTGTTCCAGGCAAAGAGAACAAATCTAAAATAAAAATTTCCCAAAAAGAATTATCGATATTCACAAAGCAATTATCAGCTCTATTGGATTCTGGAACACCTATAGAAACATCGTTAATGCTGTTAAGCCAACAATCTAAATCAAAATTTACAAATGTTTTGTTAGAAATAAATGATGATGTAAGTGAAGGTAAAGGGTTAAGCAAATCAATGAAGAAGTTTCCACTTATCTTCGATGATATTTATACTTCAACTATTTTTGCAGGGGAAAGTTCTGCATCACTGCCAGGAGTTTTTAATGATTTGGCATCCTATCTTGATAAGGAAGCAAAAGTAAGGGGAGAGGTAGTTGGGGCCCTTGTTTATCCAGCAATATTGTTTTTTGTATCACTGGCAGTTATTTACGCTTTACTTACCTTTGTTTTACCCCAAGTTATAGAACAATTTGTTACTTCTAACGTCGCATTGCCATCTTTAACCTTAATCCTGTTAAATTTTTCAAATATTTTTCCCTACATAGTTGGGAGTGTTTTATTTATTTCCTTTGGTATGTACTTTTATTTAAATTCACCACTTTCTTCAGAAACTATTAAATTACAAGCATCAAAATACTTGCTTAAAATGCCACTATTTGGCGAAGTAATAATATATGACCAAACAGCTCGTTTTTGCTCATCTATGCGTCTTATGACAAAAGCAGGATTAAATACTATTGATAGCTTACGTATCGCTAAAGAAACCTTTAGAAATCTATATTTAAGATCTGAAGTTGATATTGTGGTGAGTAAGGTGACATCGGGTACTTCATTAAGCCAAGCTTTCTCAAAATCAACGATTTTCCCTAATGTATTTAAACAACTATTAAGTTCTGGTGATATTGGTAGTCAAATAAGTCTAATGTTTGAAAAAATTAAGGATTTTTTAGATCAAGAGGTGCAAA
>JBELJV010000068.1:0-3620 GCA_042090165.1 Gammaproteobacteria bacterium | reverse complement strand
TCCACGCCTTGAGCTAATGGAAGATCGCTTCCATAGTTGATTGTAGCTGTAGTTCGTCTCATGTAGGCTTTCCAAGAATCAGAACCAGATTCTCTTCCCCCGCCAGTATCTTTTTCACCACCAAAGGCGCCACCAATTTCAGCTCCACTCGTGCCTATATTTACATTGGCAATGCCGCAGTCTGAACCTTCGGCGCTCAAGAAAAGCTCTGATTCGCGAACATCATTGGTAAAAATAGAACTGCTTAGTCCTTGCTTCACAGAATTCTGTAAAGCTATAGCATCTGTTAGATTTTTATATGGCATGACATACAGAATTGGTGCGAATGTTTCATCATTCATCTCTTCAATATGCTCATTAGTTTCAACCATAGCTGGTGTAACACATACACCATTATCATTTGGCAGTCTTTCTCCCCCTGTTACATTCAAAGACTTTGATTTGCATGATTCAAGTTTGGCCTGCATGGCATCGTAACTATGCTCAGAAATAAGTGGGCCAACTTGTGTTGCCCTGTTCATTGGATCTCCAATCACTAAACCCTCAAATGCAATCTTTACTCGTGATGTCACTTCATCATAAACATCTTCGTGCACAAACAATCTTCTAAGAGTGGTGCATCGTTGGCCAGTTGTTCCTGCTGCGGAGAAAGTAATGGCTTTGGTTGTCAAATCTAAATCTGCTGAAGGGCAAACAATTGCTGCATTGTTACCACCCAGCTCTAACAGATTTCTGCCAAGTCTTTTTGCGACTATGGGGGCCAGAGCTTTGCCCATGTCGCAACTGCCAGTCGCTGAAAATAGTGCGATACCTTCATCTTCAGCCAATGCTATTGCTGCATCATTGCCACCTAAGCTAACTAAGACTAAATCTTTGTGATCATCGGCGATGCTATCCCATATTTCTTTAACTAGATGGGCGCAACCCTCACTGTGGGGGCTGGGCTTCCAAATAATGCTATTGCCGCATACTGCAGCAAGACAAAAATTCCAACCAAACACTGCTACAGGAAAATTAAATGCGGTTACGCATCCTACTACTCCCAAAGGTTGCCATATTTCTTGTAGTCGGTGGTTAGGTCTTTCACTTGGCATCGTCAGGCCATACAACTGTCTACTTAAACCTGTAGCAAAATCACACATATCAATGACTTCTTGGACTTCACCTTCACCTTCAGAAATAATTTTCTTGGCTTCTGTTGTAATTTGTTGAGCAACTTCGTCCTTTCTAACTCGCAATGCTTCGCCAAATTTTCGAATGTATTCACCTCTCGCAGGTGCTGGCAATTTGCGCCATGCTAAGAAAGCTTGTTTGGATTTTTCTGTTGTATTGATCGCTCTCCCCCCTTTTAGTTACTTAATCACGTGTTGCATCGCGCAGTGCTTTAAACTCATTGCCTTCATACCAGTTTGGATATTCCCCTGAATTAGCCAAATCATCGATAAAATTAGTAAAAATATCTAGATCTTGTTCTATCCCACTCCAATCCCAGTCATCTCGAACTTCATCGGAAGGTTTGTGGTAATCATTTGCTGTGTAGTTTCTTGCAGCTGCGATACCCTTTTCTAAGCCACCATCAACCAAATCAATGCCCGGATCCGCATAGATCATTGGAATACCTCTTTTGGCAAAATTGATATGATCTGACCGGTAAAAATAGCCAGCTTCTGGAGATTTATCTGGAGCAAGGTATTTGCCTTCCTCAGATGCGTGCTTACTTAGGATTGGCTCTAACTCTGAAGCACCAAAACCTATGATGGTGATATCTTTTGATTTACCAATTGCTGGAAATGCATCAAGATTTAACCCACCTATAACATTGCCATATTCAAAAGGTGGATTCTCTGCTAAATATGCTGATCCAAGTAAACCAGATTCTTCAGCTGTTAAACCTATGAAAACAACAGATCTTTTTGGCTGTCTTTTGGAGAAAGTTTCAGACATATGCATGACTGCCGCAGTACCAGTAGCATTATCGACAGCGCCATTAAAAATTTGATCGCCTTCTAATGTTGGATTTACACCCATGTGATCCCAGTGACCCATAATAAGCACATATTCATTTGGCATTTCAGAACCTTCAACATAACCAACAACATTGTGTGAGTCAGAGGTTCTTAGTTCATTAACCATGGTTGCACTTAATTGCATACCTTCCATTGGCACAGGTTGAAAATCCTTGGATAAAGCTTTAGCTTTCATCTCTGCATAATTGGTCCCCATAGTTGCAAACAGTTGTTCAGCGACATCGAGCTGAATCCAGCCTTCAAGTGCAGATCTACCAATATTGTTATCTTCAAAAGTTAAATTAAGCTGTTCTCCTGACCATCCACCTTCGACAACACCCCATGGGTATGATGCTGGAGCTGTCTCGTGAATAATAATTGCCCCCGCTGCTCCTTGGCGTGCTGCTTCTTCAAACTTATAAGTCCAACGACCGTAATAAGTCATAGCTTTGCCATTAAACTCTGTTCCCTTTAGCTCAAAACCAGGGTCGTTGATGAGCATAACAACAGTTTTGCCTTTGACATCAATCTTATAATCATTCCAATCATATTCTTGTGCATTCACTCCATAGCCAACAAAAACTAAATCACTATCCTGAAAAGAAACAGTATCAACTTGTCTAGTTGTGCCATAAACAACATCACTTGGATAAGCTAGCTCTAATACTTCGCCATTGACTGATAGATTAAAACTTGATCGATCAACCACTAAATTAACGCCAGTTAAGTTAACCGGCATTAAATAAGAATCACCAAATGAACTTAAACCAAGACTGGCGTAATGATCGGCTATATAATTTTTGGTTTTGACGCCGCCTGGTGTGCCTGGTGCTCTGCCTTCAAATTCATCGGAAGCAAGCGTGATAACATGTTGTTTGTATTTATCAAAATCTGAAGTTGTGTTGCAGCTTGCAATAATTAAAAGTGATAGAAGGGTTAGTGCTAAATTTTTCATAGCCCAATTATAAAACATTTTAAAGCTTAAGTTCTCTAAATGCTTATGAAGATATGTCTAACAACATCATAACAAACATGCTGACAACGCTTAAACTCAGCATGATGATAAATATACTTAAAAGTGTTGTTATTGCTTTCTGAGTTTTCATGCGTGCAGATTAAATTGATGTAGTGACAACCAAAATACATTTTTGACAAATTCATGTTTCAGTTAATCATCGACTTGGAAAGATGCTATTTCTGAAGAATTACAGGCTGGCTGTATCTTCACTGGATGTTAAGCCAACAACTTTGAAGCAGTATTGCAGTTGCTGATAATTCAAAATGTAATGTGGATTAGAGCTGAATTTTTTACATATCATATTGCAAAGTATAGCTAATAAAATATACAAATGATTAATAAAAAAGCCCGGGTTCACCGGGCTTTAGAGTGTAATTAATTTTTTGGATTAGAATCTGGCTGATAAACGTAATAACCAGTTAGTGGAATCATCACATGTGCCATTGGTGTATTAGGCATCATGACGTAAGGCGCACCAAGTGTAAAATCATCAGACATATTTGTGATAGTCTTTGCATCTTTTGGCATTAACATCATATGCGGACCTGATTCAATCCACTGGCCAGGTGTGCTGTCTTTTTTATTTAAAACGCCTG
>JBELJV010000067.1:0-3847 GCA_042090165.1 Gammaproteobacteria bacterium | reverse complement strand
CAGTGTTAATGTGGATGAAATGATGATTGTTGAAAAATATTCACATGTGATGCATCTGACCTCGAACGTAATAGGCCAGAAAAAAGATAAAGCAACAGCTATTGATTGCATGAAAGCTGCATTGCCAGCGGGCACTTTGAGTGGGGCGCCAAAGATAAGAGCAATGGAGATACTTGCTGAACAGGAAAACAGGGCTAGAGGAGTTTATGGCGGTGCTGTTGGATATATTGGTTACAACCAAACTATGGACACAGCTATTGTGATAAGAACTGCTTTACACAATAATGCATCTGTCAAAGTTGGTGTTGGTGCTGGGATTGTCTACGATTCTGTTGGATCAAGTGAGTGGTCAGAAACAGAAGCTAAACTAGCAGTCTTTAAAGAGGCTTTGAAATACGAATGAAGATTTGTCTAATAGATAATTATGATTCTTTTACCTATAACTTAGAGCACCAATTACGCTCTTTTGATTTAACTGTAGATGTTGTTCGTAATGATGAAACCTCAATAGAAGTTTTGACGGCAAATGTTTATGGTGCTTTTGTGATAGGACCAGGGCCATCAAAACCTAAAAATGCTGGTATATCATTGGAATTAATCAAGCATTTTTATAAAACCACCCCCATTCTAGGGATTTGTTTAGGACACCAATGCATAGGTGAGGCTTTTGGTGCAGAAATTGTTAAATGCGATATTATCAAGCACGGAAAAACATCAATGGTTTCTCACAATAAGAAGGGTCTGTTTGAACACATTAAGGATCCATATCATGTCATGAGATATCACAGCCTTGTCATAGATCGTAATACTCTTTCAGATGATTTCGAAGTAACAGGTTGGATTAAGAATAGCGAAGAAAATACAATCATGGCAATCCAACATAATAATTTCCCTTTATATGGTCTTCAATTTCATCCAGAGTCCATATTCACTGACCAAGGGTCAAAGTTAGTTAGTAATTTTATTCACAACATTAAATAGATGACTTTAGTAGACATATTAAATAGTTCTGATTCAAACAAAGAAGAATTAAAGTTTTATTTAGATCATTTAGTAAGTGGCGATGCACCTGAAGAAGAAATAGTTGATGCTTTAACCACAATAAATAAACATGGCATTAGTTTTGATCTCCTCAGCTGTTTAGTTAGTGTTCTAGAAAAAAGAGTTCAACCTATCAATCTCAATGATACAGATTTTATTGATACTTGCGGTACGGGCGGCTCTGGTTTAAATATCTTTAATTGCTCTACACTTTCAGCCTTTGTTGTGTGTGCAGCCGGAGGTCGAGTTGTTAAGCACGGTAATAAATCTGTTACATCCCAATCAGGAAGTGCTGATTTTCTTGAGAGGGCAGGCGTTAATTTAACTAGTAGCACTGATTTAGCTGAACATTGCCTTTCTCAACTGGGTATTACTTTCTTATTTGCTCCTAAATATCATCAAGATTTAAAGAATGTTGCTTCTGCACGAAAGAAAATTGGCGAAAGAACAATATTCAATGTCGTGGGCCCTTTAGCAAACCCTGCAAAACCAGATTACCAGATTATTGGCACATCTAACAAAGATTTAAATGAAGCAATGATAGAGGTACTCCAAAACAAAGGGTTAAAACAGGCAATGGTCGTTACTTCTAAGGATGGTATTGATGAGCTGTCCATTACTGATGTTACACATGTGCATGAATTGAGAGAGAATCAAATTACTATTTATGATATTGATCCAAGAGAATATGGGTTATCCACATACCCGCTTAAGGATATACAGGTCAATACAAGCGAAGAAGCTTATCTTTATGGTGTTGAAGTGTTAAATGGTAAAAGAGGTGCTGGATTCGACATGGTCGCTCTCAATGCTGGAGCTGCATTGTACACATCTGATATTACAAACACTATGGCAGAGGGCATTGAATTAGCAATCAAGACAATCCATTCTGGTAAGGCATTGCTACTGCTAAATAAATTTGCCAAATTCACACAACAGAACTAGCAATGTTAGATCAAATAATAAGAACAAAAAGAGATAGGATAAACTCCTTAAAAGAACATTACATATTGAATGATCATCCTGATTTAAAGCCAACAAAGTTTTTTCAAACACTGCTTGAGAGCTCTAATGTTTATAAAATTATTGGGGAAATTAAGAAAGCATCTCCCTCAGCAGGTATAATCAAAGAAGATTTTGATCTACTTAGTCTTGCAAATGAATATGTATCTTCAGGCATTAGTCATTTATCTGTTTTAACAGAGGAAGATTATTTTCTGGGTCAACATGAATACATAGCTCAAATTAAAGAAAGCTTAGATATTAAAATCCTTCAAAAAGATTTCATTATTGATGAATGGCAAATTTATCATGCCAAAAGTATCGGTGCTGATTGTATTTTATTGATCAGTGAAGCTTTAACAAAAGCAGAAATAAACTTATTTATAAAGATAGCAAAAGAACAAGGTCTGGATGTGCTATTAGAATTTCACAATGAGGACGAGATAATAAAGATTGCAGATGTAGAGCTTGATGTAATTGGCATCAACAATCGTAACCTACACACGCTTAAGACAGATATTACTCATTGTTTATGTATAAGAGACAAATACTCTGACCAATTAACCCGCTTTACTGTAGTTGCTGAGTCAGGTTTCAGTAAGAAAAGTGAATTAGAAATGTACAAATCTAATGGAATTGATCTATTCTTAATTGGAGAAAGTTTACTAAAAGGGACATTATGAAAAAAACACTACTAGCATTATCAACAATAAGTGCATTAACTTCTGCTTCAGAAGTCTATTTTATTGAACCAACCGACGGAGATAAATTTAATGGTAATGTAAAGGTTGTTTTTGGTTTATCTGGCTTTGGTGTAGCGCCTGCTGGAATCAAACTTCCAAATACTGGACACCATCATCTATTAATTAATGCAGAATTACCTGCTGATATGTCATTACCTATCCGTGCTGATTTTAATCATAGACATTTTGGGTTAGGTCAAACAGAAACAGTATTAACACTAGATCCTGGTACTTATAAACTTCAATTATTAATGGGAAATTATTTGCACATACCTCATGAAGATCCTATCTATTCTGAAGTAATTACTATTACAGTTGAGTAAAAAAAACCCCCACCGAAGTGAGGGTTTTATTATTTAAAAAAATCGATTATTCAGCTGAACCAGTAAAGGTATGATTTCCAACTGTTGAATAATCAAGAGCATCCGCACTTTGCGCTACTTCTGTCCAAAGACAATCAGCAGCTGATGTGCCTGCAGATTCACTCCAGGATGATGCACCTTCAGCATTGGGCTTTTTAACCCAACTACTGTTTCGGGTTTCTCCATCACCACAAATAGTGAAGTACGATCCTGGATCATCACCAGCGTCTCCAATAGCAGCATCAACCAATGTATAACTATCAGAAGTTCCCGATAATAGATGCCATGCATCATCACCGTTATGTGAGATAGCATCTTGACCTGTAACTTGGTCAATTTGACCCCAAAGAGATTCAGGTGAACCATCACCATCTTCTGCTCTTCCAATTACCCAGACTTCGCCATTTGCTAATGTGGTACCAGCAGTGAATGAAACAAATTTTTCATATGCATCTCCACCGTTTTGAATACCACCTAGCAGATAACCATCAAGACTAACATCGGCTCCAGTGAAGTTAGCAATCTCTAAGTATTTACCCCAACTTGCAGTACCACTTGGACCTTCACCATACTCTGAAACAAACAAGTCAGTAGCTGTTGGTGCTGCTGGTGTATCAGCTTGTGCAACAACCATGTTGTCATAGAGAACAGATGTAGGTGCGTAGTTGCCTGCAGTTGAGCTATAACCAAACTGTATTG
>JBELJV010000066.1:0-3910 GCA_042090165.1 Gammaproteobacteria bacterium | reverse complement strand
ATGGTGTCAAAACTGCTGATTGCTGTTCAAGAACTTATTCAAAAAGCTGTAGATGAAAAAGCCGGGGTTAGAGTGATTAATAAGCTGAAAAAACACTATTTTGAAATTAATAAAGGTATAGGTGCCGACAAAACACCTCTAGAATACGGAGCCATTCCAACAGATCCTTATTCACATACACCAGCTGGCAAAGGTGCACAACAACCTGGAATGACTGGCCAGGTTAAAGAAGACATTATTGCGAGAATGGCAGAACTGGGCGTTGAAACATCAAATGGTCAAATAAGTTTTAGCAATGCGATCTTCAATGAAAATGAATATCTAATAAAAAGGGCAACCTTTGAGTACATCAATACCAAAGGGCATAGAAGTATAATTGAGTTAAAGAAAGGGTCGTTTGCCTTTACCATATGTCAAACACCTGTTATCTACCAAAGATCACGAAAATCATTGATTGAAATAACATATTCATCTGGAGATACAGAGAAAATAACTGGACTTTTGCTACCTCAAAATATCAGTAAAAAGATATTTGAGAGAGATGGAACAATTAAGAAAATAATTGTCAGTTTCTAAAACTAAAATGGCGATCTATAAAAGATCGCCATTTCATAAAATTAATTTCTGAGTTATCGATCAATAATCTTCAAAAAAACTATTCACTTTCCAATTTAAATATAAATAGTGATTTTTAACATCAGGCTTTCTAGAGTTAGTTTTGGTGAACTTATTAATTTCTTGTAAAGATGAAAACACTGCAGCTTTAGCAATATCATCATATTCACTCTCATCATCAAAAACACTGATTAAAGCATCAACATAAAATGACTGAAGGTTTCTCTTATAAGTATCTGGAGTTTCTCCAGCTACAAACACACCGTTAAACAAATCACTTAACACCTCATCTGGAAGATAAGTATTTCCATATTCTGATGAGTCTACCAGCCTTGTCATAACAGCAGGATGCAACAATGAAGCAAGCACCCTTGTTTGCATTCTTAAAACAAACTCATGTAACTGCGGATCCTCATTGCCATCGCCACCATAGCCTGTTGCTCTTTTTTCTCTTTGCAAGTTCTTAACAATTGTTGGATCAAAATCCCAAACTCCATTTGCTAGAAACTGAGAAGTAATTAGGTCCATTGCAGCTTTTTGTTTTTCGTACGGCACTGGTTCGTACGCGTTGACATCGTCTTGCCCATTAACAAGCCTTGTGACATAAACGCCACCTACTTGGCCTGCAACAATATCCATAAATCTGCCTTTATCACTTACAAGGCTATAGAAAGAATTAGTGAAATCGTTTTTTGTTTCACCCTCATCATTATAAATTTCAGGCAGTTCAGCTATTTTATTATCCAATGTAATGAATCTATCGGCTGTGTATGTTACAACGTCATTAGACATATCACCTCTTCTGGTTCTTGGGTCTATATTTCTGCCTGGCGTACCCATAGCATCACCATCAGTCCCATATCTGTATGCAGGCAATACCGATAAAGCTAGCAGCTCTGTTCTCTCTTTATCTGTTAGGTTTGGTTCGTAAGCAAACTCAACAGCCCATCTATCATATTCACCAGGTTCTGTTGGAAAGTAATTTCCTTGCTCCAAGTCTGGTGGTGCAATATTGATTGGGTCATAATCCATAATTGAAGAAATCGTTGTATTTCCAGTAATATTTTTATCATGCACTTCTCTAGGGCCATACAAATAACTGGCACTGAAGTTATGTCGTAATCCTATAGTGTGGCCGACTTCATGCATTGTCAGACTTATTATCCACTGCTCAAGTGGATCATTGTCAGGCGTCCAGCCCCAAAGTTTTCTGTAGTTGTAGCCTCTTTTAATCGCGTTAAATTCTTGTACTATGTCTGCAGCTATTAATTCACCAGTTCTTGGATTTGCAATACTTGGACCATAGCCTGAAAACGCTGGTCTTGGCGATGATGACCATCTGACAACATTGTATAGAATATCGCCGGCATCCCAATCGGCATCATCCGGTTGTATCTTAGCCACAATAGCATTTTTAAACCCAGCTCGCTCAAAAGCAAAATTCCATGCCTCTATGCCTTTCACTACCATGGGCTTAATCTCTTCTGGAGTTGATTTTTCAACCCAAAAAACAATTGGGTTAACTGGTTCAGATAATTCCGCTTCTGGATCTTTTTTAATTAATCTCCACTTATTAATCAAATCCCTTTGCGGATAATTATCATAGGTTGATAAGTCAGTTACTCTTTGTGAAAAATACCCTACCCTTTGATCAGCAACTCTTGGATTGAACTGATTATCAGGCATTTCTACAAATAAATGCCTGGCTACTATTGAGGTAAACCTTGCATCTGCAACAGCATAAACAGCGTTCCTTAGGTTTGGTTTTGGGTTAGAAAAACCAAAGGTAACTTCAACAGCAGTATTTTTTGGATAGTTTCTAACTTGATTAATAAAAGTCTTAGCGTCATCAAGCCTGCCCAGATCTAGATCAACAAAATCTCTGTATTCCATTGGAAGGTTAGGTGATACGGAAGTTAATGTTTCTGATAAGAAGAGGTCCCTTACTGAGATTACAATACTTTCACCCTCTTCAACAACAACTTCAAATGAATCCAAGAAAGCCTCCACAATATTAGTTAGGTCTGCTTTTCCAATGTTATTGTCAGTGTCGTTTGAAAAATTGGTATTCTTTTTGAAAAGTGCTATTTCATCCTTAAATCTTCGGAACTCCAAAACAGCTCCTTGGCCTATGGCGCCACCTCTCACACCAGCAGCTTGCGGTGCATTTAAAACATAAGCGAAATAGATAAATTCTTTTTGAAGATCATTTTTATCAAGTTGTAAGAAATATTCGTCGTCCTCAACATTTTTATGAAGTGTCATAAACCCATCACTTGTTTCGTACTCACCGTCATCAAGAAATTCTTGAATAGTTTCATAATCTTTTGATTTCTCCTCTTTTTCAGCCATCATGTTTTCTTGCATCTCAGGCGGCATATTCTCAAGAACTTCTGGTGGGATGTCTTGAGCATTAAGGTTTGTAAAAAATAATGTAATAAAAAATAGAATTGATTTTATAGTTTTCATTTGCCCTTCCTTAAGTATTGGAGGGTAAGATTATCATAAATTAATGTAAATCCAAGATTTTTTAATCTAAGTTGGACACAACTATCTCATCACTATTAGGAGGCAGCTCAATAGTTAATCCGTCTTCAGCAAAGAGCCAATCTTGGTAATGCTGATCGACCTTCTCAGTCATGATATTTTTCATTAATCCATTCATTGGTTTTGTTGGAGTTGGAATGACATGGTAGAAAATCAGCTTCTTTGCATTGCTCTGTTTCGCAACAATAGCTACCTCTTCAAAGGGAGTATGGTAATCTTCAATATGCTGAAACATATCGGCACCAAATCGATAAAAATCATTATTGGTTGTTTCATAAAAACTGGTCATTACTTCAGTATTAATATCCGTCATCTCGTATGAGATGGCCTCGTGAAACATAAGATCAACATCCTTTGCGTAATTGATTAGGTTAGTGTTGTATGCTGTGTCACCGCTTATTAAAATTGATCGACCTTTATAATCAAATCTATATCCATATGCCGGTGTGACTGGGTCATGCTCAACTAAAAAAGCTGTGATTGTTAAACCATTATCGCTGAGTATTACGCCCTCGTCTCCAATGGTGTTTGCAACCATTTCATCCACCCCTAAGGGAGCTTGCTCATCACCATGGTGTTCGTTTCGGTATTTATGATCTAAAAAATAGGCTTGGTTAAATCCTTTTATTGTTGTTTCGATGCCCTCTGGCCCAAATATAGTTAAATTTTGTTCTCTTGATCTATTTACCCAGCTTATTAAGTTTAAGTCTGGCAAATCTGCAATATGATCAGAATGCAAATGCGTAAT